>NZ_JADBUN010000093.1:0-24600 GCF_020245625.1 Microcystis sp. M049S2
CCACACCCCACACCCCACACCCCACACCCCACACCCCACACCCCACACCCCACACCCCACACCCCACACCCCACACCCCACACCCCACACCCCAACCCCCAACCCCCTCCTACCAATGACAGCCATAATCACGAAACCTGAACAATCAGGAGAATTATTGTTAAAATTGTCGCGAGAAACGGTTCCCACTATCGATAACGGTAAAATTCTCGAATTAAGAGAATCGGGAGCCAGTAAAGCTCAAGAATTAGCCATTCCTGGCAGAAAAGACGAAGAATGGCAATTCACCGATTTAAGTCAACTCTGGGCGATCGATTTTCGCGCCCCCCAAACCGTTACAATCGATAAAAATGCCCTAGCTGTTTTTTTACTGCCCGAAGCCAAAAACAGCCACCTAGTCTTCGTTAACGGCATTTATCAGCCTGAATTGTCCGATATCTCCGCTTTACCCCCCGGTGTCAGCGTCGGCAATCTTGCCAATGCACAAAAAGATGTTCTTGTCAACTATCTAGGCAAAGAAAAAACCCCCGAATTTTTTACCGCACTCAACCAAGCTGGACTAAGCGATGGGGCAGTAATTCACGTCACCGCTAACACCGTCGTCACAACCCCGATACATCTCCTATTTATCACCGTTGTGGAGGAAATTCCCCGCTTTTATCAGCCCCATAGCCTCATCGTGGCGGAAACAGGAGCTAGTGTCAATATTATCGAGAATTACGGGGCTTTAGCCGAATATTGCTCCGATTTACCCGTAAATTACTCTTATTTTACCAACGCTGTCACCGAAATTTACCTCGAAGCCAACGCCGAGGTCATCCATACCAGAGTACAACGGGAATCGGGAGATGGTTTTCACATCGGACGCACGATAATTGAACAAGGGCGCGATAGCCGTTACACTCTCAACGAGATAAATCTAGGAGCTAAACTCTGCCGTCATAACCTCGATATCCTGCAAAAAGGAGAACAAACCGAGACAAATCTGCACGGATTAGCCATGATTGCCGGACAACAAACCGCCGATACCCACAGCGCTATCTATCTCAACCATCCCCACGGCATCGCCAACCAACTGCATAAATGTATCGTTGATGGTAGCGCTCACGCCATCTTTAATGGTAAAGTGTTTGTTCCCAAACCCGCCCAATTAACCAACGCCTCCCAGTTAAATCGGAATTTGTTAATTTCTAACAAGGCACGAGTCAACACCAAACCGGAATTACAAATTACCGCCGATAACGTCAAATGTTCCCACGGGGCAACCATTAGCCAACTGGAAGCAGATGATTTATTCTATCTGCAAAGCCGGGGCTTAAGTGCCGACACTGCCCGCAGTTTGTTAATTGATGCTTTCTCGGCCGAGATTTTAGCTAAAATTCCTCTAGAATCCCTCCGCCAAAGATTGGGGCAATGTGTCGCCTGTCGCAGTGTGGAATAACTCTGCCGGGGTGGGTGTCAACCTGCCCAAAGTACCCCTCTGACTCCTGACTAAAATGACAATTATCCAAGAAAAAACCCTCGCCCAAAAAGTCCGCGCCGATTTCCCTATCCTCCATCAAAACGTACACGATAAACCCCTTATCTATCTCGATAGTGCCGCCACTTCCCAAAAACCCATTCAAGTATTAGAAACCCTGCGAAACTATTACGAAAAAGATAACGCCAATGTGCATCGGGGGGCGCATACTTTAAGTGTCCGGGCAACGGAAGCCTACGAAGGGGCCAGAGATAAGGTGGCTAGGTTTATTAATGCCGCTTCTCGTCAGGAAATTGTCTATACTCGCAACGCCACGGAAGCGATTAATTTAGTCGCCTACAGTTGGGCGTTAAATACCCTGAAAGCAGGGGATGAAATTATTCTCTCGGTGATGGAACACCACAGTAATTTAATCCCCTGGCAAATTGTCTGCCAAAAGACGGGGGCGGTGATTAAATATGTGCCATTAACCAGCGAAGAAAGCTTTGATTTAGAACAATATAAATCCTTGTTATCTGACAAAACTAAATTAGTTGCTGTCCTTCATGTTTCTAATACATTAGGCTGTATTAATCCCGTTGCCGAAATAGTCAGCCTTGCCCATCAAGTCGGGGCGAAAGTATTAATTGATGCCTGTCAAAGTGTCCCCCATTTAGCCATTGATGTGCAGTCCATAGATTGTGATTGGTTGGTGGCTAGTGGTCATAAAATGTGCGCCCCCACCGGTATTGGATTTTTGTACGGCAAAGAGGCCATTTTAGAGGCAATGCCGCCCTTTTTTGGTGGTGGCGAAATGATTGCAGAAGTCTATTTAGACCATTTTACCTGTGCCGAACTGCCCCACAAATTTGAAGCGGGAACCCCTGCTATCGGCGAAGCGATTGCCCTCGGTGCTGCAGTAGAATATTTAATGGGTTTAGGGATGGATAATATTCATGCCTACGAAGAAGAGTTAACCGCCTATTTGTTCAAAAAACTGGGAGAAATTGAGGGTTTAAGAATTTACGGGCCATCACCTAGTTTAACGGGCCAGGGTCGGGCTAGTTTAGCCGCCTTTAATGTGGAAGGGATTCATGCTAGTGATTTAGCTACTTTATTAGACCACGAAGGAATCGCTATTCGTTCCGGTCATCACTGTACCCAACCTCTACACCGCCTTTTTGATGCTTCTGGCAGCGCGCGGGCAAGTCTATATTTTTATAATACCCGTGAAGAAATCGAGCGCTTTATTGTCGCCCTACAGGAAACTATCGATTTCTTTGCCAATTGTTTTTCTTAGGGGGATTTCTAGCCCTTTTCCTGTTCTTAAAGAGTGAAGGAAGTTACTTATTATTATCAAGGAATTTGTCCCGAAACGGGCGAGTTATTGCGCTTGCCCCGCACTCTTTTGGCTGAAAAAATCGCCCAAGATTTGATGACAACTATCACCAATCCTCAAGGTAAAATGTATGGAATTTTGTTAGGAGAAAATGCTGCTGGCGAAATAGAAATTTTAAAAGCTTTTTCTGGACAGGGAGAAGCCACCGGCTGGGTTCCGTCCCTAGTGGGCAGAGAAAAAATTGTGCTGGAAGAAAAGCGAGTTTTGCAACTTTTAGAAACAATTAAACAGGAAATTATCACTTTAAAATCAATTCCCGAACATAATTTATATCGACTCAATCAAGCAAATTTTGAGCGCAAAATACAAGCTTTACAGCAACAACATCAAAACCATAAACAGGAACGAGATAGACTAAGAAATTTAGGAAATTTAAACTCAGAAGAATTAGAAAAGTTAAATAATCTCAGTCGTCAGGAAAAAAGAGCAAGAAAGCAATTAAAACAGGAACAAAAACAAGTTTTAGAACCACTAATTGAGAAAATAAACTTAGCCAATCAGAGAATTATTGAACTTAAGCAACAGCGTAGGAACCTCTCCAAACAGTTACAGGAATTGCTGTATCAATCCTACTGTTTAAATAACTTTTCTGGACAATCTCTCTCCTTAGCTAAATTGATGGGCAGTAATTTGTTACCGACGGGAACAGGGGAATGTTGCGCCCCGAAATTATTAAATTATGCCGCCATGAAAGGATTAAAACCCATCGCCATGGCCGAATTTTGGTGGGGAGAATCGAATCGAGATAGAAAACAGGGAGAATTTTATGGTGCTTGTCAAGAAAGATGTCAACCTCTCATGGGTTTTTTACTCTCTGGTTTACGTTCATCCTTAGAAATTATCTACGAAGACGAGGGAATAATTGCTATTAATAAACCCGCGGGATTATTATCGGTAGCAGGACGTTATCAAGATAGTCAAGATGCCGTGGTTCATCGTTTTCGTCGTCAGGGAAAAAATGTCATTCCCGTTCATCGTTTAGACCGGGAAACTTCGGGATTATTATTACTAGCTAAAAGTTTAGATATTTATCGTTGTTTATCCCAACAATTTCAACAGCGACAAGTGGAGAAAATCTATGAAGCTATATTACCAGAAATTATTGAGCAAGAATCGGGTATAATTGACCTACCTCTCTGGGGAAATCCGCAAAATCGACCCTATCAAACTGTGGACTGGCAAAGGGGAAAAGCTAGTCAAACCTATTTTAAAGTTATCGGTAAAGAAGGCAATTATTCTCGCCTCGAATTTATTCCCTACACGGGAAGAACTCATCAAATTCGCGTTCATAGTCAAGCGGGATTAGGGATAGGAATTTTAGGCGATTTTTTGTATAATGGTAAGCAGTCTGACCGTTTATACCTACACGCTAAACAATTATCTTTTCGTCATCCTCAGACCGAAACTAAAATTGACCTAATCATTCCCACTCCCTTTTGAGAGCGATAATTGCTAACGGTCAGAAAATAGATATGAGATCATCTATTGTAGTAGATATCTATGGGGGAAGTTCAGATATATATAAAAAACTGGCCGTTAGGATTCACGACGTTTTTAGTAATGTATAATGTGATGTATATACTTCAACTGGCTATGGTGAGCAAAATCCGCCAGCAAATTTATATATTTGTCTTTCATAACTAGCCTATAGTCAACGGATTCAGTATTACTCCTAATGAAGAACTATTTTTCAGCCGGGGGAAACCAATTATCATCTAATATTTGTTCGAGGGATATATGAGCGTCTGAATTGAGGGAAAAAAGCTGAGAAACCGATTTAATCGCCACTGGATAAACTTTATCATACATAGCCGCTAATTCTGGCCGTAAGCTGGGACTAAGTAGCTGGTTATAATTAAATTAAAAATGGATTTTAGGTTCGATCCCCCCTGCCCCCCTTGATAAGGGGGGTGCCGACAGGCGGGGGGATCTGACAACTTTTAACGCCTACCTACTTATCTTCTAAACGATGCTGAATTTGGGCGCGAAAATTGACTATTGCTGCCGCCCAATGATTACCTGACCGTTTTTTTTCTTCTTGCCAATAAGCCAGCTTTAAAAGCTGTTCGATAAGACGGGTTAACAGACTCATTAAAGCTCGTCTATCACTTTTCCCCATACTCTCGATTTCTTCAATTAAATTATCCCAATCCACCTGCTCAAAATTGCGCTCTCGTAACTGTTTTACCGTCTCTTTTAGCCATTGATTATAATCAGTTTCGTAGGCAGTTGACGACATAATTTAACTCTCCATAGAAAATTACTTAGTAGATTAAGAAAGGTTAATGGGTGTATCCATTGATAGATAGGGTTTTTCGGCTATTGTACTAGATATCTATGGGGGAAATCCAGATATATTCTAGAACGTGAGGTGTGGAACCTGACGCGATTGCCCCTAAAAATGCCAGGTTTTTGAACGTGGACTCGTTGAACCAAGAATCCCGAAGCGCTGGGGTGGGAGTATCAATCGGATTCTCTCAAGAAACCCGCTTTCTGACTTGTAGTAAGATTGAGGGCATAGTATGGCAATTTCGTAGGCCATGAAGGCAGCAGCAGTTATTGAACAGTACAAAAACGGGCGGCGGGATTTCCGGGGGGAATCCTTGCGAGGCGGTAACTTTCGCGGCGCGGACTTAGCGGGGGCGGATTTCAGTGGTTGTGATATACGCGGGACAAACTTTAGTCGGGCGAATTTGACGGGGACGAAGTTTGCTGGGGCGAAGGCGGGATTGCCGAAGCGCTGGGTGGTGATTTTATTGTTTGTCATATTATTATCTATTCTGGGTTCCAGTGTTTTTATATTGCTGGCTTCAGTTATTGTCATTCCCATGTTTGATGGAACCATTCTGTTAGATCAAGTAGGTGGGAATCCAAAAAATGCAAAGACTTGGGGAATAATTGCAGGCAGTATCTTGTCGATCTCATTATCTTTTATCAGCTATATTATCTTCCGTAGAAATATTGTAACTGGAGCCTTCATTCTGACTATTTCTGCGCTACTCCTTTTTCCTATTTTTCTGGCTGTATTTATGGGTGGAGCACTAGCTATTGCCGCAATCGTCATGTGCACGTTAAGCATAGGGCTTGCTCTTGTAATCTTTAGTTCTAAAGCGGTATCTTATCTATTAGCTTTTGCTATATCTTTCTCTGTGTTTCTGTTAAACTATGCGGGTCTAACGACGGAATCCGCATCTATTGCAAAGATATTCACTATCATTTTATACTTACTATTGGGGTCAATAAGTTGGCTGACCCTTAAACAAGAACACCGCGATCCTTGGTTGCGTAAAATTGTGATAGCCTTTGCTGCTATTGGTGGCACATCCTTTTTTCAAGCCAATTTAACCGAGGCGGATTTTACAGGAGCCACCTTAAAAAGTACCAATTTTAATCAGGCAATCTTGAATAAAACAATTTTTAAACAAGCAATTAAATTGGAATTAGCCCGCCCCGGCAATACCTTATTAGCCAATCCCCAAATTAGAGAATTTTTGATTGATTCCCGCACCGGAAGCGGAAAAGACTTTGCCCAAGCCAATTTACGGGGGGCATACCTGGAGGGGGCAAACCTGCAAGCTGCCAACTTGCGCCTAGCGAATATCAGTGAAGCCAGCTTGCAATACGCCAACCTTGCGGGGGCAAACCTCAGCGAAGTCAACGCCGTCAATGCCGATTTGCGCCATGCTACCCTGACGGGTGCTTGCGTGGAAAATTGGAATATTGATGCCACCACCCAACTGGATGAGGTGGACTGCCAGTATATTTACTTGCTTAATGGGCAAAAAGAGCGCCGCCCCAGTAGTGGCGAATTTCAACCGGGCGAATTTACTAAATTATTTGCCGAAATGTTCGACACCGTTGACCTCATTTTCCGCAATGGGGTAGATTGGAAAGCTTTCATTGCCGCCTTAAAAGAAGTGCAAGTGCAGAACGAAGACACGCCGCTTCAGGTACAGAGCATTGCCAATAAAGGAGATGGCGTGATAGTGGTAAAAGTCCATGTACCGTCCGACACTGATAAAGAGAAAATTCATCAAGAATTTAACCAAAATTATCAACTACAACTCGCAGCCATTGAAGCCCAATATAAGGCACAACTCACCGCCAAAGAGACAGAAATTGCCATCTATCGCCAACAAAGTGTTGATATGATGGAAATTACCAAAACCCTCGCCAACCGTCCCATCCATGTAGAGGCAAAAGCCATGAGCAATAGTAACGACAGTTCCCAAAATATTACCATCCGCGATATTAATAATTCTGCCGTCAATTTCGGCGAAATCATCGGCGATGTAACCAATACCATTAACCAAATTGCAGCCGATGCTTCCCCAGAAAATGCCCAACTCAAAGCCTTACTGCAAGAACTAACCCAGGCGATTGAAATTGACAGCCATTTAGATGAAGAGGAAAAAGCCGAAGCCGCCAACCAAGTGAAAAAGATTGCCCAAGCTAGTCAAAATCCTGATGATGCCGGACTGCAAAAGAAAGCCCAACGAGCGGTTAATTTTCTCGAAACAATTGCTAAAGCTTTGGAACCTGCCAGCAAACTTGCCCAAGCCTGTCAAAAAGCCTTACCGATAATTTTGAAAACATTAGGCTTCTGATAGGTTTGTAGTTGCGCTTTAGCGCAGTTCTAGTTAGGGCTATAGCATCGACTTGTCGCACTTTTTTTTAGTCCAAACTTGCGCCATTTCTAACCTATTAGTAACCCCAATAAACTTGTCTCCTTCCCCATCTAAACTATAATTAGCCGCATAGGTAGGGGTTGCTGAATAATGGTAAAACCCTTTTAAAATAAGGCTTTTGACCTGTTAAAGTCCGATGTTAGTGCAAGAAAATAGGATTGGGACTTTCAAAAACCTTGCATTATCCTTCTTGTAGTACATCGCTTGGTACAAAAAACAAGGGCAACAAAGCCTGAAACGACTGGCTACTGACTCCTGACTCCTGACTCCTACCCCCAGGAAAAACTTTTTCAGCAGACCCTAGGTATTAGCAGTAGGACACAACATTGACACTCCCATCGCGCTTAAGCGAGGGATTCTTGGTTCACTGAGTTTCCTTAATCTGACAGGACGTATCCAATCAAACCAGAGGGAATCTCTCCCCAAGCGTATTAGTTTCCGTGTGTCCCACGGTACTTAGTCCCTTTTTGAGAATATTGATAGCGGCGTTAATATCTCTATCTTCTACATAGCCACAATGGGGACAAACATGGGTTCTCGTCGATAGAGATTTAGGGACTTTTTGACCACAATTAGAACAGTTTTGACTCGTGTTATGGGGGGCTACTGCTACCGTAGCCTTACCATATTTAAAACCAAAATATTCTAACCATTGCCGAAAAGTTGACCAAGCCACATCATTAATAGATTTAGCTATTCTAGAGTTTTTTACCATGCCTTGAATATTTAAGTTTTCGTAAGCTATGAAATCGTTAGATTTAATGACGCGCAATGCCTCTTTTTCGACAAAGCCTTTACGTTGCCTACTTACTCTTAAATGCTTTCTAGCATATCTCTTTCTAGCTTTTTGGTAGTTGTTTGATTGGGGTTGACCTTTTCTAAACTTTTTAGATTTCTTCCGATTCAGTCGGTTTAATCTTTTTTCTGCTTGGCGATAGTATTGCGGTATTTCTACTGTTTCCCCATCACTATTAGCGTAGAAAACTTTTAAACCTACATCCAATCCCACACATCTTTTTGTTGGTTCTAGGGGTTTAGCATATTCCCGAATATCAACGCTAAGACAGAATTGGACATAATAACCATCCGCTCGTTTAACAATTCTAACTCGTTTAATTTGGTCTATAGGATAAAAGTTTAGGTCTCTAGTTCCTTTTAGTTTAACCGTCCCAATGTTTTTCTTATCTGTGAAAGTTATTTTCTTTCTATCCTCTGATAGTTTCCCCCCACAGTTTTTATATTCCACAGAACGATTATTTTTCTGAAACTTGGGATAGCCTTTTTTACCTTTTATTTTTTTCTTACAATTGTCATAGAAACGAGCAATAGCTGACCAAGCCCGTTCGGCCGATGCTTGTCTAGCAGTAGAATTTAGAGTATCGACAAACTTGAACTGTTTAGCGAGAACTGCACAATATTTATTGAGAGAATATTTATCGATTTTGTCTTCTCTCTTGGCATCCATCCAAAGCCTTAAAGCCTTATTACGGATGAATTGTACTGTACGAATAGCTTCATCAATGGCAGAACACTGACTTGGTTTAACCACGGCTTTCATTTCTAAGACAATCATTGTTTATCGACCTCAAACAACTTATTTTAAGTTAACCTGTAGAGCATCGGATTGTCAAGATTTTAGTGAACATTGAGCTTTTACATTGAGCCTGTCGAAATGTCGTGCTTCGCTGTTTTATACTGGTCGGGGTTTCATCCCGTCGCTAAAAGCGAGGGTCTTCACCCCGACATTCAAGATAAAACATAGCCTAAATGTCCTTTTGTTGCTGTGCCAAATCCTTTAGCCATAAAGAATCATCCTCAAGATAACAAATCGATGGAAATTGTCGATGATAGCTGAGATTCTATCACTTGATGACCGAGATTAACCGGTCGAGCATTTCCCTCTACCGGCGCGCAATAACGGGGAATTGGACTAGAAACGAGGCTTATATGACGGTCACTCACCGCTAATCCATGGCTAGGATCATAACCTTTCCAGCCGCCCCCCGGCAAATACACCTCTACCCAAGCGTGTAAATGTCTTTCTCCTTGGTCTAAATCTCCTTCTTGATAGCCACTGACAAAACGGGAAGCTAATCCCACACAGCGACACACATCCATAAATAAAACCACCAAATCGCGACAGGAACCCTGCTTATTTTTCCAAGTGTTTCCGGGTAGGTAGGGTTCCCCGGTAATACGAATAATTTGCTGACAATTTCGGTAAATTTTGTCATTAAGATTAAACAGGAAAGATAGCACCTGTCCCTCGGTTTCCTGCATAACTTCCTGGGCTAATGCTGCCACATCGGGGTCATTAGCTAACCCATAAAATTGTCTGTAGGGTTGCAATTGGCTGTGGAGGGAAATGGGATAATCAAAGGGTAAACAGGTCGCCCAAGGTTCCAATAAATACTGGAAAGGATTAACCCCATGGGTTTCCACTTCACTCACCACATCAATCAATAATTCTTCCGTCGGTTGATTAAACCAAATTTGTAAACAAGAATTGCCATCGAGGTCGATAATATTAGTTATTGTTAAAGGTTCTGGGTTAATTTTGAGCGTGAACTCTCGCAAAGTTTGCCCACCATCGGATTTTGGCCGCAAGCGCAGCAGATGGGGTGATAAAATCACGGGTTGATTATAGAAATAGTTAGTTTGATGCCGAATGTGATAACGCATTAAGTTATTAATTGGGATTGATATTGAAAGTTATTTACTGGCAGAGGTGGGGCAAGTTCGGGATTAAAAACAAAGAAAGTTTCTGTCATTTTTATTCCCACATCATTAACTCTTTTTTGAATATGGTCGAGGAATTCATGCAATCCCATTTCAATAATATCCTCGATAGTTAGATAACTCATTTCGGCACAAAGTCGCCCTAAACTTCTTTCTACTGAATTGCCCCAAGTTCCTACAGGAGTACCGGTAACTTGATGTAAACAGTGGTCTAATTCCCGCAGACAAAAGTGAATTGAACGAGGAAATTCTCGATTAAGAATTAAAAATTCGGCCACGTCACTAGGAGTAATTCGTCGTTGACATTTACGATACATTTCGTAGGCACTCACCGACCGCAGTAAAGCAATCCATTGAATTTGGTCTAGAGAAGTTCCTACCCATTGGGCGGAAGGCAAGAGATAATAGTATTTAACATCAAGAATTCTGGCGGTTTTATCGGCGCGTTCCTGTAATCTTCCCATAACGCCAAAATGCCAACCTTCATTATGAGTCATCGTCGCATCCATTACCCCCGCAAAACGGTGACTAGCCAATTTAACTTGGGTAAAAAAGTTCGGTAAAGTAGTTTGAGGATGGTAAGAGGAAGCATCTTTTACCATCAAGAAAAAACCATTAACCTGTTCCCACATTTCCGAAGAAATAATCTCGCGAACTGACCGAGCATTTTCTCGCGCCCAGCGCAAACAAGAGATAATTGAGTTACTATATTCCGTGTCAAATGTCAAGAAATTGATCACATTTTCTGCGGTGGCTGTGCCGTAACGTTTCTTGAATTGTTCTAAATCTCCCGTGGTTAAAACCAAAGGTTCCCACTGTTGCAAAACACTGGTAGGTACATCTAACATTAAATTAAGATTAACATCCATAAACCGGGCGACATTTTCCGCCCGTTCAATATAGCGATTTAACCAATAAATTGAATCAGCAACTCTACTAAGCATAATTAACTGGGAAAAAGTGAAAAGAAAAAAGAAAAGGGTAGGGTGGGTTACTAACCCACCAAAATTTTGATCATTGTCCTGATTACTTGGTTAAAACCCAAGTGTCTTTACTGCCACCACCTTGAGAGGAATTAACCACTAAAGAACCCTTTTTCAAAGCTACGCGAGTTAACCCCCCGGGATGCACATAAATTTCATCGCCACGATGGAGAATATAGGGACGTAAATCCACATGACGACCTTCAACTTCCGTGTCAATTAAAGTGGGAACCCTAGAAAGACTTAACACCGGTTGAGCGATATAATTGCGGGGATTAGCGGCAATGCGTGGGGCGAATTCTGCCCTTTGTTCGGGGGTAGCTTGAGAACCGACTAACATCCCATAACCTCCCGACTCATTAGCGGCTTTTACAACTAATTTATCGAGATTATTTAAGACATAATCTAAGTCCTTTTCTCGCCAACAAAGATAGGTAGGAACGTTATTTAAAATCGCTTCTTCTCCCAGATAATAACGGATCATATCCGGGACAAAAGCATAAATAACCTTATCATCGGCGACTCCCGTACCAGGAGCATTAGCTAAAGCGACGCGACCTTCCTGGAAAACTTTTAATAACCCTGGTACACCTAACATCGAATCGGGACGAAAAACCGCCGGATCTAAAAAGTCATCATCGAGGCGACGATAGACCACATCTACCCGTCTTAATCCCTTGGTGGTTTTCATTTGTAGATAACCATCAAAGACAACTAAATCACGCCCTTCCACTAATTCTACCCCCATTTGTTGGGCGATAAAAGAATGTTCAAAGTAGGCAGAATTATAGGTTCCGGGGGTCAAAACTACTACGGTGGGATTAGGTAATTGGGGCGGTGCTAAATTAAGGAGAGTTTCCAACAGATGGGAAGGATAATCATCTACCGGTTTAACATTCATTGTCTGGAAAATATCGGGGAAGGTGCTTTTCATTACCCGACGATTTTCCAGGACATAGGAAATACCGGAAGGAACCCGCAAATTATCCTCTAAAACGTACCATTGACCATCCTTATCGCGGACTAAATCGGTCCCCGTGATGTGACACCAGATACCTCCGGCGGGTTTCAGTCCCAGACAGGGTTTCAGAAATCCCGTCGCCGAGGCGATTAATTCGGGGGGAATAATGCCATCTTTAATGATTAATTGATCATTGTAGATATCGGAGAGAAAAAGATTGAGAGCTTTGATGCGTTGTTTCAGTCCTCTTTCTAAATAATCCCAGTCCTCAGCCGCGACAATTCGGGGAATAATATCAAAAGGAAAGATTTTTTCTACCCCTTGATTGTCGCTATAGACATTGAAAGTCACCCCCAATTCAAACAGGGCCGACTGAGCGGTTTCCCGGTGTTGTTGAAGTTCTTGGGGCGGCAGATTCTGCAACCATTTGATTAAAGGGGACGCGTGGGGACGAGGTTGACCATCATCTAAGAATAGTTCGTCGTAGAAGCCTTCGGGATCGTAGGTATTTAATAGCACACTGACCTCATTGCATACCTTACCTATTCCCAGTGTCGGACAATTGGCCTGATTTTTTGTAGTCTAGGAGACATTTTAAGGGAAATTTTAGGAAGTTAGCGGTTTTTCGGGTCTAGCGATCGCCAATTGATCCCCACCGGTGGAGAAACCTGACAAGAGCGAGAATTAGCCCTGAAAACTGTGTTACATTTTTTAAAGGTCACACCTTAAATCTTTCATTTTTCTTACTGGTTACGCGATGTTTACCAAACAAGTAACGGATTCCAAAGCCTATCAATGGTTTGAGGAACGCTTAGAAATTCAAGGGATCGCTGATGATATCAGCACCAAATACGTTCCCCCCCACGTTAATATCTTCTACTGTCTGGGTGGTATCACCCTTGTGTGCTTCGTGATCCAGTTTGCCACTGGTTTCGCCATGACCTTCTACTACAAACCCACCGTAGCAGAGGCCCTCTCCTCCGTACAGTACATCATGAACGAAGTTAACTTTGGTTGGTTAATTCGTTCTATCCATCGCTGGTCCGCCAGTATGATGGTCTTAATGATGATCCTGCACGTTTTCCGCGTCTATCTGACCGGTGGCTTCAAAAAACCTCGCGAATTAACCTGGGTCACTGGGGTTGTCCTGGCCGTAATCACCGTTAGCTTCGGTGTCACCGGTTACTCCTTACCCTGGGATCAGGTGGGTTACTGGGCGGTTAAAATCGTTTCTGGTGTACCTGCTGCTATTCCCGTCGTCGGTGATCAACTCGTCACCCTGATGCGCGGTAGCGAAAGCGTCGGTCAAGCAACTTTAACCCGTTTCTACAGCTTACATACCTTTGTACTACCCTGGTCGATCGCGGTCTTCATGTTGCTACATTTCTTGATGATCCGTAAACAAGGCATTTCTGGGCCTCTATAATTCAGAAAAATATCTCTGTCGATCCGAAATCATTTTTAGGAGACATTATCCATGTCCACATTAAAAAAGCCCGATCTCAGCGATCCCGCTCTACGCGCTAAGTTGGCTAAAGGGATGGGTCACAACTACTACGGTGAACCCGCTTGGCCCAACGATCTACTCTATGTCTTCCCGGTGGTTATCTTCGGTACAATCGGACTCTGCACCGGTTTAGCGATTATGGATCCCACCATGATCGGTGAACCTGCCGATCCTTTCGCTACTCCCTTAGAAATTCTGCCAGAGTGGTATCTTTATCCCGTTTTCCAAATTCTCCGCATTCTTCCTAACAAACTTCTAGGTATCGCTTGCATGGCTGGCGTTCCCCTAGGCTTGATGTTAGTTCCTTTTATTGAAAGCGTCAATAAATTCCAAAATCCTTTCCGTCGTCCCGTCGCTACCGCTATCTTCCTATTTGGTACTGTGGTCACGATTTGGTTAGGTATTGGTGCCACTTTCCCCATCGATATATCTTTAACTCTCGGTTTGTTCTAAGTTACTGAACTTCACCGGTTTTTTGCCCACGCTTGTGATTCCTGACTTTGGAAGAGCGATCGTGGGCAATTTTAATTGGGGTTTGCGGCAAAAAGTTTTTCTTGGGGGCAGGGTGTGGGGTGTGGGGTGTAGGGTTTTACCGATTTTCAGGTGGTCAACTACCTAATTTTCAGGGAAAAAGTCCAGGGATTTTCCTCCTGATCACTCCCAGTCCGGTACTTTTTGATTGACAAAAAGTCTAAAAGTCTTACCCAATAAGGTTTTTAGATTTATTCAGCCAACCCTAATTGTGATTTCCTCTAACGGGTAATTTGTTGTACCAAAGCGATGACATCGCTGCGGCTGAGTTTTTCCTTACCTAAAGCTAGGACTTCGAGAGTGCCATGGGCTAAAGCGAGGGGAATCTTACAAAAATCGAGTGCCGGCCCTTTCGGCAGCGATTGAGTGTAATAATCAGCTAATTTCAGATTACGACGGGCATAATTATGAATATCACTAATTGTCCAACCCTGGGGCAGAAAACTTACCCCCCGGCGCAGATCCTCCCCATGGTTGCGGGCAATATTAACCGCTTGTAAACCCCGTCCAAAACCGATGGCATAACTGCGATTAGTTTGAGTGCCGTCGTACCAATTCCAGAGGTCAGACAGCAATAAACCCACGGCACCGGCCACACTAAAGGTATATTGATCTAATTCCACTTCTGTGCGAATATCCCAGTTATTCCCGGCCCAGTAGGCCATGCGATCGGCCATGGCCGCCGTGGCATCCCAAACCCGGGGGGCGATCGAATCCGGTGCTAACATTGCCCATTCGCCAATTCTCAGGGTTACTTCCGGCAAAATCTCCCGATGGACTAAGCCAAAAGTAAAATCCTCTTTGGTAGAATTTTGGGTACCTGCTTGTAAATTCAGGCTAATTTGTCTTAATATCTGGGCTTTACTGAAGTTATCTAGGTCGGGATGGTCTTCTACTTCATCGATCGCCCTCATACAGAGATAAGCTGAGGCTACTGCCTCGAGCAGACGATCCGGTAAACGACTTATGGGAATATAAAAAGTTCGACTCGTTTCTTGCAGAATCGTTAAAGCATTATCGCGCAAATTCATTCAGTCCACTCCTCACGCCAACTTAGGTAACTACGAGTTAAACCAATCAGATAGATCGGTTTAGGTGATTCCGATGTTCCTAAGACAAAGTTGCTGTCTATTGTAGTATGATTATTCAAAATTTCCCGATTATTCTCGAAAAAATCAACCATTAGGGTCTTCTTGACAATTTTTCTTTCTCGTATAGCTGAGAGACAATTACGGCAATTTTTCGAGATTACAGGCTTAAAAGCGGTTTTTGCCCGTTTTTAAACAGTATTTTGCGGCTTCATGGCAGGGATTGAAAGGAGATCACTTGTAAAACCGGGCCGATCATGGCCAGAGTCATCACATCTGAGCGAATTTGACCTATAACTGTCACTTTTGCCTTTGTTTGGATTAATTCGGCGGGCGGTTCCATTAATTCGTAGGTTTGACCGTTATCGGCAATTAATGCCCAAGTTCCCGTGCCTATTTCGATTCTTTTTACCTGACCCGTTACACTAACACTCATGCTTTAATTTCCCCGATCGAGGCGATCGCAATTGCCGCCCCTGTTACAAGCATTGTATCGATATCTTTCCTCGGCATTGATTGCCAATTTTGTCAGACTTTAACCCCGTAAATCAGTTTTTTTTATCTAAAAAGCGATCACTACTTCCGCCACCACCGCTAAGAGGGAGGCCACAGCCGCTAAAATCATTATTTCTCGATCGGATTGTCTCATAACTAGGGTTTGCGGCAAAAAGTTTTTCTTGGGGGCAGGGTGTGGGGTGTGGGGTGTGGGGTGTAGGGTTTTACCGATTTTGAAGGGGTCAATTACCTAATTTTCAGGGAAAAAGTCCCTGAATTTTCCCCTCGATCACTCCCATATCTGGTACTTTTTGATTTACAAAAACTCTAAAAGTCTTAACCAACAAGGGTTTTACTATTATTCAGCAAGCCCTAACTATCTGAGTATAAATTACTAATCCTAGTCTATACCACATCTAACCTAGAGTTAAATTGATCTAAATTATTTTATCCATAGATAAAAAGCTATAAAAGTTATCGGCAAGAAGGGCGAAATCTTTTTCTGAATTACCCTGTATTATTTGTTCAGGAACCCTAATTAAGCCTAACTGTTAATAGCGTAATCATAGGCAATAACATTAGACTCCATAGGTATAAACCAATGGGAGATATTTTCTAGTTTTTGACGGATTTGATCGAGATGATCCTGCACGGGTTGCAGGAAAGTTTCGTACTGTTGTATCTGAGTTTTTAAACGCACTAATGCCAGATTAGCATCGCGCCATTGTCGCTCCTGTTCTTCAAATTCACGAGTTTTTTGCTCTAAATCCGACCATTGCTCATCAATAGTATCTCTGTTTTTTTGTAAATCCTCTTGTAGCTCCTTGATTTCTGCGGCTAAACGTTGACTTTCTTGGAGATTATTTTGATAACTATCCTCCAGGATAATTAACACTGGTTCAAAGCTACATTTTTGGGCATCTTCTGGGGATAAAATTCCTTGTCTCCGGTGCAGAATTTTCAGATGTTGAGAGCGAATAGCTTGCCTTTCTCGAAGATTACGTCTCTGTCCGACCAAAGTTTCCGCCAGCATTCCTTTTCTCTCCTGTTCCTCGGCTAATTCTTCTGCTAAATTAGCTCGCTGGGATTCATCTATTGTGGTCATTCTTGCTTCTAATTCTTCCACGGTTTGGGATTGGAGAGTTAATTCTTCCTCTTGGTCATTGACAAAAAGTTCCAAGCGATCGAGGTCTGTTTGTAAATTGTTAACTAAGCTCTCCAATTCTTCCAAAGGCATTTTTTCAAGAGCTTCTAGATCGATTTTACCATCAAAATCTAGGTCTGCTGCTTGGGCGAGACGAAGAAGCATTTGTCGAGTAGAATCAGTGGTTTGTAGGGTGAGGTTAAGGCGATCAAATAATTCCTGTTTTTGACTCAGAACAGTTTCTTGTATTTGTAGTTGTATTTTCGTTGTTTCCAAAGCACTGCGACTTGTCTGTAATTCCCTGGCTCTTTGTTCGAGATGATTGAGCATTTGTTCGTTGGCGACCTGACGATTTTCTACAGCTTTTTTCTGCTCCTCTAAACTCTGCCAACAACTATTTAAAATTGTCTGTTGTCCCTGCACAGATTCAAGAGTTGAATAGAGAATTTGTGAGGGAGAATTACCCAGATCGTGATTATTAGCTAAACTCTCCGCTAGAGAACGAATAAATTGTTGTTGTTCTGGGGAAAGATTGGGGGAGGAGTTGAAATTTATTTGTTCTTCTTCCAGGTGTCGCTGTTGCTCGATCAATTGTTGTTTTAGGTTTTCCAGTTCTTGTCTTTTGCCCTCTAAATAATCGAATTCTGCTTCTATTCGCTCAATTTGCTCAATTCTTGCCTCCATTTCCATTTTCTGGCGGTTGAGAATCTCGCTTTGATAGGTGAGGGATTGTTTCCACTGATCGATTTTCTCTTGATCTTCCTTATTGCGCTCGATCAAACGGGAAATCTTTTGCAGTTGTCGCACCATCTCTGCTCCCGCTAATTCCGGGTTTCCTTGCAGTTGACGATTATCGCTCAAATTCACCAAAAGAAGCGCACCTTCTCCTATGGAGTTAGTTTCGTCGTAGGTTAAGATATCGTTCCCCGCTATGGCACTCCACGTCTGATCTTTATGCTGACAGGCCAATAGTTTCAATTCAGTTTTGTAACCGCTGATAAAACCTCTAGTCTGTTTTTTTACTTCTGCAAGGTATAGCACGAGTAGTCTTCCTGTGTGATGAAAGTTTTTGTAATTGATTTTAGAGAGAGTTGATAATCGAGGCTAGGAGCGGCCTGTCTATGGTTTCAGTGTACCCATCGGCTGCCAAAAAATTTTTATTTTCTATCATTCGAGTTTTTCTTTTTGAGACATACATTTGTTCTCAATTTTTCCTCTTACCCACTGGAAAATTTTAAATTTTTGAAGATTTTTCAGCCCCAATTTACTGACCTAGTCTCAAAAAATTCGGCAGTCCATATCATAAATCGGCTCAGGTTTTCTCACCCCTTTTACCTCTGGCTGCAGTTTGAATAAGCTGACCACACATCTAAATGATCGGTTAAGACGGCGTGAGAGCGAGAGGCAAGGATAGAAAGCTAGACCTTTTGTACTGAAAATTGCCAAGGCTAGTTTAAATGCAGCAAAGCTTACTGAAAAATATCTTACATAATTAGCTTATCAGATTTATTATTAGTGACAAGAGGAAGGAAGACAGCGTTTCTCCTCAAGATGAAGTATGACGAGACTTGGCATCATCTCCAGACTAACACCTACTCTTCCAGTATTACCCAAGACCTTAGTACCTCACCATTAAGATAACTGCTCTAGGTTATTCTAGACTAAAAGAAATAGCGTCTAGTGGGGGAGATTCCGAGAAATTATGCAAGGAAGCTTCAATGAGATTGACATTCCCAGTATTTTACAATTGATTGAATTAGGACAAAGAACAGGAGAACTATTGATGACGATCTGAGTATTGGTGAAAAAGTCGAGAGTATTTTAGAAAATTCCAACTATTACTGGGGTCTTTTTCGTGAGAAGCTCTCGCTCAGGCTATAGAGATCGAAGCTGCTCTCATTCTCTGGGATATCGCCCTACCAAAACTCGACGGTTTAACCTGTCAAGGGGGGGCTGCTGGCAAGGGTAAAAGCCAAAATAGTGGGGGCAACCGATTATTTAAACAAACCTTTGAGCGAAAATGAGTTATGACTGCTGGTTGAGAGGGAAACCCCCTGATAAATTTCAGATTGCGTTGGAGGCAAAAATGGGAGCAATTTCGGAGCATCGGGTCAACGGGAACTATTATCGCGCCTCTTTTTCCCTTGTTATGCTTGGCGGCCTAGCTAGGTAGGGAGTTATGAGGGAAATATTGCTGGTAGAAGACAGCCAAACGCAACGGGAACTGATCTGTGATCTACTCCGCAATAGCGGCCTTAAGGTCACGATTGCCAAAGATGGGGTGGAAGCCCTCGAACATATTCAGAGAGGCAATCCCGATCTCGTTGTCCTCGATATCGTCATGCCCCGCCTCAATGGTTATGAGGTGTGTCGTCGTCTCAAGTCGGATCCAAAAACCAAAAATATCCCCGTGGTCATTTGTTCCTTGAAGGGGGAAGTCTTTGATCGCTATTGGGGCATGAAAATCGGAGCCGATGCCTACATTGTCAAACCCTTTAAACCGATTGAGTTCATTTGCACTGTTAAACAACTGCTGCGCCGATAAAATCGCCTTCACTGGGGACAGTCTAGCTATGCTATAGGTCAAGACGGGTAAAAACGCTGACCGAACTATTTATTAGTTGCAAGAGAACAAAACAAATGCTTAACGATAGCGATTTTTTTACTGGCGACGCTCAAAATACCGCCCCCGACACTCAGGAATTACAAACCCCCGTCGGTGAACTGCACTTGCGATTTTATCTACCCTCTCAGGACGAGTTTGCCCTTAGTGCGGTGGGCATTCGCGAGGTAATACAGCAACCACTCGATCGCATTACCCCAATTCCCAATGCTTCACCCTTGCTCCTCGGTGCGATCAATCTCCGGGGTCAAGTGATCTGGGTGGCGGATCTCGGTCAATTTTTGGGGGATAACAGCCGCTTAAATACCGATCGATCCGAAATTCCCGTAATTGTGATTGAAGAACAGGAAACGATCCTCGGTTTAGCGGTGCAACGTTTGGGAGATGTGGAATGGCTCGACTCAGATCAACTAGGTAGTGTCGTCAGTATTCCCGATCAGATTGCCCCCTATGTGCGGGGAAAGTGGATTCTGGGCCAAGAATCAAAAAAAACCTTAAGACTACTCGATCATCTGGCCATACTCCGTTCTACCCTTTGGGAGGCTTAAAACCTCAAAAAAATAGCAGAATAGCATTTATAGTAATTATTTCTTGAAACCACTAACTACTTGATCACTTTATCTTTACTAGGGGAGGGGCAAATGCCGTCAGGAAAAGAATATGCGAAACTCTATGGAAAGGCGAACACCGCCTATTGCCAGGGCAACCTTGAGGGTGCCGCCGTCATTGTCAAAGAAATGATCAGCAAGTATCCCGATGATGCCAATGTCATCCTTTTACAGGGACATATTTATCTAGGACTACAACAATACAGCTTGGCCGAGGGACGTTACGAAAAAGTGCTGGAATTGGCTAAAAATTCTGCCAATTTCTTTGATCTAGTAGATTATGCTCGACGGGGTCTCGATCAGATTCAGCAATTGCGTTTTGAAGCCGAGAATGGAGATTTTATGATCGCTGCTGCGGAAAGCATCGCCTACAGTGAGGCAGCTTTCGATCCCAGTCAAGGTTTCAGCAATTCTTTGTCCGGGGGGTCGCAAGCGGCTGCTCTCGAGCGGCAACAGGAGGTAATGGACTGGGATAGTGGTCTTTTTAATGACGAGGATCTCGGAGAGCCTACGGCGGGTACAGTTGATTCCTATGGCGATGATTTTGGGGAATCCGAGGCAACCGCCTTTAGTTCCCTTATCCTGGCTGGTTCAGACTCTCAAGGTTCCCACTGGTCTGGGGATTTTGCGGATGGAGAACCCCCTTTCCCCTTTTTAGAAGCAGCGGAGATTGACTCGCTCCAGGAAGGGTGGGGCGGTGGGTTCGGGTCAACGGGAGAAGGCACTTTTACGGCTTCCTCTGACTGGCGGGAAAATCCCGTCACCGGGAGAGATCAGGAGTTATCCTATGCCGATACCCTAGAACCAGGCACTTTTGCCATTGATCCGCAACCGCCCCACCGACAAGGGGCGAAAACTGACCTTAATCAGGGCAGAGTCACTCAAAAAAGATACGAGGGAGACGAAGCCAGAGATTTTAGAGAACTAAAACTCAATGATGAGGATTTAGACGGTTTTTCCCAACTGCATCTGACGGATATAGCCGAAGAAGTGGGGGAATCGGAGCTATTTACTGGTTCGGGAGAGGAAGCTTTAACTGCTGGTTTTGTCCCCGAACCCAGTGCGCGCCTTAATGCCAGTTCTGCTGTGGGAGAGCCTAGTTTTCATCCTTCTCGTCTAGAAATCCCCGATGACACAAGAGATAGTCATCTTGGTCCTGTTTCCGAGCGCCTGCTCCGGCCAGTGGTGGAAGTCAATCCGGGCAAATTGGCCTTTTTTGTCAATGCTTCTTTGGGCAAAAAACAACTAATCCTAGCGGCTTTAGCGGGTATTACCCCTGTAATCTTAATTTTTGCCGTTAGTACCACCTCTTGGCTATTTTCTCTATCGGCTGCCAAACCGGGCCCGAATAGCAAGGAAAAAACCGAAAAAGTTGCCCCGAAACCAGCCCCAGCCAGCCTTTCCCCTTTCAGTCAACCGGTACTAACCGAGATGTTATTAACTGGACTGGGAGCTTTTGCCCTAACTTGGCTAGGTTTACAGTTGCTAATTAGTCAGATTAAGCGCAGTCTCGAGGATTTGCAAAGCCAATTCGATCATCTCTCGGAAGGCAATTTTAACGCTAAAGCGAAGATCTACTCCGAAGATGAATTCGGTCAACTGGCCAATCGTTTCAATCAGATGGCCTGGGTGGTGGCAACTACCACCACCCAGGCCCGAGGCCGCGCCGCCGAAACGGAACGGGAACGGGAAGATCTACAAAGGCAAGTGATTCGACTTCTCGATGATGTGGAAGGAGCGGCTCGGGGGGATCTGACCGTGAAGGCGGAGGTAAGTGCCGATGTTTTAGGGGCGGTGGCCGATGCTTTTAATTTGACTATCCAAAACCTGCGCGAAATTGTCCGACAGGTGAAAAAAGCGGCAAAACAGGTGAATCAAGCCAGTACTAATAGTGAATCTTTCGCCCGCAATCAGTCTAGCGATGCCCTGCGGATGGCGGAGGAATTGGCCGTCACCCTTAATTCGGTACAGATGATGACCGACTCAATTCAACGGGTGGCAGAAAACGCCAGAGAAGCCGAAGAAGTCGCCCGCACTTCCTCGATTACCGCTCTAAAGGGGGGTGATTCCGTGGAAAGAACCGTGGCGGGAATTCTGCAAATCCGCGACACCGTATCAGAAACGGCGCGAAAAGTCAAGCGTTTGGCGGAAGCTTCCCAGGAAATCTCGAAAATTGTCGCGGTAGTCTCTCAGATTGCCTCGCGGACTAATTTATTGGCTCTTAATGCCTCGATTCAAGCGGCGCGAGCGGGAGATGCGGGCCGCGGTTTTGCGGTGGTGGCCGATGAGGTGCGTCAGTTGGCCGATAGAGCTGCTAAATCTCTTAAGGAAATTGAACAGATCGTTTTACAGATTCAATCGGAAACGGGTTCGGTAATGACGGCAATGGAGGAGGGGATTCAACAGGTTATCGATGTCACCGAGCGCTCGGAACAGGCGAAGAAGTCCCTAGAAGATATTATCCAAGTTTCTAACCGCATCGATACGCTGGTGCGATCGATTACCGCCGATACGGTCAAACAACGGGAAAATTCCCTCAATGTCGCCCAAGTTATGCAGTCGGTGGAGTTAACCGCTCAGGAAACTTCCCAAGAATCTCAACAGGTGGCGGGTTCTTTGCAAAAATTGGTGAGTATCTCCCGGGAGCTGCTTTCTTCGGTAGAACGGTTTAAGATAGACTCGGAAGATAATTAATAATCGATGAGTGGTAATCAGTGGGTTATTGATCAGCTGCTATCGCTCAAGATTAACCGCTAGAGTTGATAAAGTTATGCCTAAACTTAGTCTCTGCATGATTGTCAAAAATGAAGCCGAAAATCTCCGGCGCTGTTTGGATAGCGTTAAAGAGGTGGTGGATGAGATGATCGTTATGGATACGGGTTCGACCGATGATACGATTGCTATTGCTCAAAGTTACGGTGCTATAGTTCCTAGCTACAATTGGCGGGGTAATTTTTCCGATGCCAGAAATGAGGCTTTAAAATATGTTACTGGTGATTGGATTTTAGTTCTTGATGCCGATGAGGAATTAAATCCCGCTATCGTACCGAAAATGCGTCGGGCTATGGAAAAAGAGGAAAATTTAGTTATTAATTTAATCCGCCATGAAATCGGAGCCATACAATCACCCTATTCTCTAATTTCGCGGCTATTTCGCCGACATCCTCAAGTCACTTTTACCCGTCCCTATCACTCAATTATTGATGATAATGTGGCTATTTTATTAAAAAAAGAGCCTGATTGGAAAATAGTTGAACTGCCAGAAATTGCGATATTTCACTACGGTTACACCGTCGATAAAATAGCCAGCCTAGATAAGTTTGAACGGGCAAGAAAAGCGATGGAGGGCTTTTATCAACAACATCCCCACGATCCCTATGTGTGTAGTAAATTGGGAGGGTTATATCTGAAGATTGGCAGGGATAAAGAGGGTTTTAAGCTGCTCAAACATGGTTTAAAATGCCATGGCTCTAATCCACATATTTTATACGAGTTATATTATCATCTCGCTAATTATTATTATTCAGTGGAGGAATTTAAGCAATCAGGCGATCATTTTGTTAAAGCGATTAAGCAGCCAATTTTAGATAAATTAAAACTGGGTGCTTATAATAATTTCGGTGGGTTATTGTACGAAGCAGAAAAATACGAAGCTGCCTTATCTGTCTTTGATAAAACCGTAGAAATTGATCCTAGCTATGCCGATGGTTACTATAATTTAGGACTGGTTCTCAAACAACTGCACCGGCTACCAGAATCGATTAAAGCTTATAAAAAAGCTCTCAAGTTAAACCCCGATAATCCCACTATTTACCAAAATCTAGGGGTGGCTTATATAGTTTTCGGTAGTTATAATGAGGCGATCAAGATTTGGCAAAAAGGCCTACAATTATTGAAAGATCAGGGTAATATCTCTCGCGCTGAAATGCTGCAAGAAACCCTAAAAGCTCTGGGAGCAAGTGTATTGAAGGATGAAAAGTAACTGTTCAGAGTTGTTGGCAAGATTGGGAGCAGCCACTGTACTAAAATTGCCAATAGGCAGTTTAAATGCAGTACATCTGATTGCTAAAACCCTGTCTAGTCAACTCCTGTGAGGATTTTTCCGACGGCAGTTGAATTTAGAAGCCAAATTAGATGATTATTGGGATGAAAATATAGGAATTAAAATGAGTTGGACAATTTATTTTGAAGAGTATATTTTACGAGAGATAAAACAGCCACTGGTATTGGCTTTCTCAAGGGGTGACAGAACAGTTAAAAAGCTTGCTTTATAAGGCTCATAGCCGTTAACCCTTTGGAGAAATAAGGGTTTTTCTGGGGTTTGAGGCGGATCAAAGAAAAGGCAAGTTCCGAGAAAGTATCCATCGACTCAACC
>NZ_JADBUN010000094.1:0-11520 GCF_020245625.1 Microcystis sp. M049S2
GAGCGTCGTTTGTTTCGCTTCGCTTTCGCTTTGCTTCAACCGCGCATTTACCAATGTATCTAACTTCCCCTAGTTTGTCAACCCCTTTTGGCAAAATTTTTTGATCTTTTTTCTATCCCTTGCCACGTAAGCCTTTCAGCTATTTCCCTTTTTTCTGGTGGGCTGTTTTTGTCTAGTAATTTTGTTCTAATTAGCTCTTGATGGCGGTGATAGCGTTTCTCATAGCTGGGAACTGTTTAGGCATCAAATAGGGATGCAGTAGCTGAAATAACTGCTTAGTAAGGTTTTCAGCCCCGTGGTCGAACGAGAAGGTCAAACATTGAATGCCCCGCTCAAATCTCAGTCCAGGAACTCGGTTCGATCAGTTAGAATCAGAATATGGAAAAAAAATTATTTATTTTCGGGAACCTTGACTGACTTCTCCCGTCCTCAAGCTCTGAGTGAGGAGTTTATATCCTTAGAGGAAACCCCATGAGTCAATCGATTCCAGCATCTTGGTCACTTGAGGCCAAAAAGTCTCAAAACCCCGTGTCCCCTGACAAACTCTCCAACTACGATCTAATTGCACGCTGTCAGGAAGGGTGTCAGCCCGATCGAGCAGCCTTTGCGGAACTGCTGCGGCGCTATCAGGCTCATGTTGATAAATTACTCTATCATTTGGCTCCCGATTGGCAAGATCGCGCTGATTTGGCTCAAGAGGTCTGGATTCGCGTCTATCGCAATATTAACCGTCTCCATGAACCCCTCAAGTTCCGTGGTTGGTTGAGTCGCATTGCTACTAATCTTTTTTATGACGAATTGCGGAAACGCAAGCGGGTTAATCACCCCATTTCTCTCGATGCTCCCCGACGCGTGGAAGATGGCGAAATCGATTGGGATATCGAGTCCGATTACCCCAGTCCCGATGAACATCTCACCACCCACGAATTCTACGATCAATTACAATCGGCGATCGCTGATTTACCAGAAGCTTTTCGGACAACTATTATTCTGCGAGAAATTGAAGGGATGGCCTACGAAGAAATTGCCGAGATCACGGGAGTTTCTTTAGGAACTGTTAAATCTCGCATTGCTCGCGCTCGCGCTAAATTACAATCTGTTTTACAGCCCTATTTTACAGAAGGCTAAAGAATATTGTGGTGATTCGGCACTAACGGCCGAAGTGAGGAGTCGTTAAAGTTAACTAGCTCCGTGCTGGTAAAAAGTGATTGCATACCGATCTCTTCTGGTCGAGGTCAACCATGAATAATTATCAACCCGAAGACGTTCAATGGATCAAGTCTTTGTTACGTCACGATGACAGCGATTGCAACTCCGCAGCCGAGGATATTTTGTTTTTAGATGAGGATAACGAGGAAAGTCATCGTTTCGATTTAATTAGCGCCTATATTGATAACGAAGTAACGGTAGAGGAAAGAAAGCTAGTTCAGCATTGGTTAGACCATGATGCTGCCGCTAAAAAACTCTATCGGCAGCTCTTGGGATTACAAACTAATTTAAGGCAGATTCCCGTACCGGCTACAATGGCCAACGACCGATTGGCAGAACAGGTGTTCAGAAAAGTCGATGGTCAGCGTCGTCGGCAATATTATGTTTATGGTGGCGCAATTTTAACGGCTATGGCGATCGCTGTTGGCTCCTACTTCGTCTCGGGACGCAATGATCCCCTCTCCCAAATGGCGAGCAGTCCGAGCATTATTAGCCAAGAGGGAGACCATTTGATGATTGCTCTCAATCATCCGATTATGGAGATTCCCACAACGGAAGAGCCAAAAGAGAATGGCCAAAGATGAGGTCTATGGGGATAAATGCCAGCATTCTCGTGCGATCGCCCAATCTTCCGCCGTGGCAATTACCATCACGCGTACTTTAGATGTGTCGGTGGCGATATCCTCATCCCGGGGACGAGCGGCATTTTTAGCCAAATCTAACTCTAAACCCAAAAAAGACCAGCCTTGACTGGCTTTTTCCCGTACTAAAGCTGAATTTTCGCCGATTCCTGCCGTAAATACCAAGACATCTAACCCCTCTAGAGAAGCGATCATTGATCCGATTAAACTTTTCAGACGATGAATATACATCTCAAATGCTAATTTTGCCCTCTGGTTGCCCTCGGCCATTGCCGTCGTAATTGCCCGCATATCTCCAGAAATACCCGAAATTCCCTTTAAACCCGATTCTTTATTGAGTAAGCTATTTAAACTATCGGGATTGTATTGATATTCTCGCTCTAGATAAATCAGAATCCCTGGATCGATCGAACCGCTGCGGGTTCCCATCATCAATCCCTCTAGGGGAGTAAATCCCATAGTAGTATCGATACTTTTACCCCCCTTGACTGCCGATAGGGAAGCACCATTTCCCAGATGACAGATCACCATTTTCAAGGATTCTAGGGGTTTTCCCAACAATTCGGCGGCCCGTTGGGAGCAGTACTGATGACTGGTGCCATGAAAACCATAGCGACGGATTCCCAGTTCACTCCATTGGTAGGGAATGGGATAAAGAGAAGACTGAGGAGGGATAGAACGATGAAAAGCAGTGTCAAACACTGCTACTTGAGCAACATCGCCCAAAACTTGCTCGATCGCTTCAATTCCTTCTAAATGAGCGGGATTATGGCTAGGAGCAAGGGGGATCAGCTTTTTAATCGTTTCTTTGACTGGGGGAGTGATCATGGTTGCCTGGGAATATTCCGTGCCACCATGGACAACTCGATGACCGACTATACTAATGTCTGCGAGGTTGGCTACTACCTTAGTTTCGCCAGTGACTAAGGTATCTAACATCCGAGCAATTCCCGCCGGACGGTCTTGACTAGAAAGATTAATTTCCTGTTTAATTCCCTGAGCTTTGACTGTTAAAACCCCGTAATCAGGGTTAACTGTCCAATCGATCCCCGCTGCCCAAATTGGTTGGGGAGGATGGGAGGGGAGAATATCTAAATCGTATAAACAACTTTTTTGACTGCTCGATCCCGCATTTAAGACCAGAATTTTCATAAAAAAGCTCAATTAGGAGGTGGCCTATGCCGATCATAATCAAACTCAGGTTAAGTCTAGATAAAATCGCTGACTTTTCGGGTTTTTCTTCAGGAAAATTTTATCCGGCTGTGATCACCCATCCCTGACTCGGGCAATATTACAAAACTTTATCAAAAAAAAGTCAAAATAGAGCCTCTAGGGTTATAAAATAGAAGAATACCCCTTGTGAAATTAATCCAAGAAGCTACCTCTGATGCAAGTTAAGGCCTCTATAGTGGATTTAGAGCTAGTTCTCGTCCTTTTCACCAGTGGAATGTCAACATCGCACCACGAATCTCTAGAATGAAATTTTTGTGTATTCTAGATAACCGTGATTACTAGAGGATTTCTTAAGTATGTCAGAGGTTACTGCCGTTACTGCCGTTACAGATGCCACCTTTAAAGATGAAGTTTTAGATAGTGCCGACCTTGTCCTAGTGGATTTCTGGGCTCCTTGGTGCGGCCCCTGTCGAATGGTGGCTCCCGTTGTCGAAGAAATTGCCAAACAGTTCGAAGGGCAAGTCAAGGTGGTGAAACTCAACACCGACGAAAACCCCATTATCGCTAGTCAGTACGGGATTCGCAGTATTCCTACTCTGATGATCTTCAAAGAAGGTCAAAAAGTTGATACGGTGGTCGGGGCTGTACCGAAAACCACTTTAGCTACCACCATAGATAAACACCTGTAGAGGAGTTGACTAGGTTTTCTGGTAACGCATACCGGGTAACTGAGTCACTAAACCGATTAATTCTAATTCCAATAAGATCCCCGCCACTTCTGAGGTGGGGATTTGCATTTTTTCAACAATAATGTCAAACAACAGGGCATCTCTGTCAAATAACTGATACACTTGTGCTAGTCTAGGTTCTAGATTGACTGGAGGAGCAGGATTAAAGGCCGGGGATGTCTCTGGAGGGAGTGAAGGGGAGAGATTAACTGGTGCGGATTGGTTCGTGGTGGGAATTGCCCCCAACATTTCTAATAATTTCTCCTCAGAAACGATAATTTCCGCTCCCTGATGAATCAGTTGTAAACAACCCCTAGCGGCAGCAATATCGGGAGAATTGGGTAAAGCATAGATATCGCCGCCAAATTCGTTAGCATAACTGGCCGTAATCAGGGAGCCAGACCTTTCGGGGGCCTCGATAACAATAGTCGCGCGACTTAAACCGGCGATAATGCGATTACGACTGGGAAAATGGGCTTTATTCGGTTGAGTTGCGGCGGGATGTTCACTAATGACTAAACCCTGCTTTTGGATGTCCGCGTGTAGCTGCCGATGACGACTAGGATAAACCACATCGACCCCCGTTCCCAAGACGGCAATCGTTCTTCCCCCTGCTTTTAAACAGCTTTGGTGCGCCTCTCCATCAATTCCTTCGGCCATACCAGAAACAATAGTAAATCCCTGTTGGGCCAAAAGGGTACTTAAGCGCCGCGCCCAGCGCCGGCCGTGATCCGTGGGGTTACGAGTACCCACAATGGCGACGGTGGGGATATTTCCCTGATTTTCCTCTAAATTGACCTTTCCTTGATAGTAAAGTAAGGGGGGAGGACTGGGAATTTCCCAGAGAAAGCGGGGATATTCTGGGTCGCTAGGAGTCCAAAAAAGGGGGTTTTTCTGGATATGTTCGGCGAAAAGAGCTTCTGGGTCAATTTGCGATCGCCCTTCCCGTACCGCTGCCATTGACTTTTTGCCGAATCCCGCCACTTCTGCGATCGCAGTATCGGTGGCATTCCAGGCCACAGCGACACTGCCGAAATGCTGATAGAGTCGCTTCAGGGAAATTGACCCAACTCCAGCAATACTTGACCATGCTAACCAATAAACGCGCTCGTCTGTCAATTTAAAAAAGCTCCTCAGACCAAGTAATATTTTTAGTCAGTTTTAACCGACTGCGGCCAGATGACCTTAATTTATTTTAATCTTGCCGGAATCTTTTCCATTAGTTGTTGAGGTATTGTTGAGCCTCGTTAATGTCTTTCACTTTTTTAAAATGTGAATCAGTTGTTCTTGATCTTCTGGGGGAAGTTGTTCAGTTGCCTCTAGTATGGCTCTCCTCGACTTTGTGTGATAATCATTGCTTATCATTCCTTGTAGTTTTGCCAGACAAGGGTTTAAAGACTATATTTCCAGAAAATTATCGGCTGCATCTCCTATTTGTGACTTTCCCTCACCTATAGGTGAGCAGTAGAAGTTATTCAAAGAGGGCGAATGCAATTCGCCCCTACAATAATATTATTACGCCAATGGTGGCTCCCAACTGATAACTGATTAGGGGAGATCGCACACAACACGAAAACCGATATCGTTGAAGCCATCGTCGGCATCGTATTTCTCCCGAGACGCCGAGCGAGACTTAACAGGAATGTGGAACCACGAACCGCCGCGCAGTATTCTTGATGACTGATTAGTTATATTGTTATCTGCCCATGCAATGCTGCCATTTTCTTTAATATTCTCTGGTTTGTTAACATAACTTTCATGATATTGATCAGCACACCATTCCCAAACATTCCCGTGCATATGACAGATTCCCCAGGGATTAGGTAGCTTTTCCCCAACAGGATGGGTTTCATTATTTGAATTAGTACGAAACCAGGCATAATCTCCTAGTTTATCTCTATCATCGCCAAAACTAAATAGGGTTTCAGTACCAGCGCGACAGGCATATTCCCATTCTGCTTCTGTAGGCAAACGGTAGTTTTTTCCAGTTAACTGGCTCAGTTTTTCACAAAACTCTTGAGCATTAAACCAAGTAACAGATTCTACCGGGTTCTGGGGATTTCCTGAAAACCTGGAAGGATTATTTCCCATCACCGCTTGATACTGTGCTTGGGTGACGGGATATTTGCCTATCTGAAATGCTGGCACAATTACTTGATGTATCGGTTTTTCATCTTCATACTCATTAGAACCCATGTTAAATTCACCGGCGGGTATATCCACCATTTCTGGGTTAAAGTTTGGGAAAATTACAGTTTCAGTTTGCCGAATTATCTTGGGCGATACTTGTAATAACTTATCAACATTTACCTTCGCAAAGCTGAATTTGGGGTTAATTTGTAAGACCTCCTCGGTTGTCGATTTTTCATAACTGTAAGCCATTAAAGCTTTAAGCTTAGTATGACTACCCCAATAGCGAATCGACTCTTCATATTCTTGGGTTTTTTCTTCATCTAGTGCAAATTTTTCTAAGTTTTGCTAAAATTTGCTGATCATTTTCCAAATCTGACAATAACAATGGCCATTTTAAACTAATGGCAGTAAATTTACCTAACTGTTCAAAAGTTAGAGAAGGAACTAACAAATTATCATTCTCATCTCGCTCCTCAAAAAATAAACCAGTTTCATTAGCGATATAAACCTTGAGACGAAAGACATTGATAAAGTGTTTAATCCGTCGCGGATTGTAATCCAATGCGGGAGCTACCATCATAATGACATTCCGCACTGTTGGGGAATCTCTATTATCAGATTTGTTGACTTGAATCGCTTCTAATCGCTTAATTACAGCTGCTTGTGCTTTCTGTTTTTCGGTTTGTTCAGATTGTATCGAAGGATTATCTAGAGACAAGTTTTTTAAATCACTTGTCTGATTACTTGTTGGGGAAGTGAGATGCTTTTGCGAATTATTTTTCCAGGGTAAAGCTAACTTAAACTTACCCCAGAATGACTGAAAAAATGTAAAACGAGGTTTAGCTGGCTGTAAATTGGGAGGAGTTGAAGTAGCAAGCTGAGTCAAAAAACGCTCAAAATCTGACTGGGATGGTTGGGGAACTAAAAAGGGAAGCTGGACAAACTTTTCAATAAAGGTATAACCATAAGCTAACCCTTTATTAGCACTACGTCTGGCCAAAATATCAGGATCAATTTCTGTGATTTCCGACGGTAAATACTTGAGAATGTTTTCGTATTTTACCGCTAAACTAGCGGCTACTTTTTCTCTGTCCATTCCTAAAATAAACACTACTGAAGGATCATCAGCAATCATCAAGTTAATCGCTTGCATCAAGTCCGCTGATTTTGGATGTTCACAACGATCTAAATCGTCAATAAATACATATACCCGATCATTGCCAATATAAGCATCGACAATTTTAGCAAAATCTTCATGAAATTCTTCTACAAATGCCGATTGTTTTTTATAATCTGGGGCTTCTATATATTTAATTAGGTTGTTTTTGGGGTTTTGGAGTAACCTTTGAAAATTTCTCAATAAACTCTTAATACCAGCGAAAATTCCTGCTCCTGATAAGGTGACACCGACCGCAGTAAATAATAATTTAAAAACTGAATTAATTTTGCTCCAAAAAACATCTTGAGAGGTTGTTGCTCCGATTAATTCGTTAATTCCTTCAACTCCATAACCGATTAAAATAAAGGGAATGGCAATTAAGGCACAAATCACAAAAATTATTACTGGTAAAGCTTTAATTAATTCAAACAAGCCTTTTTCTAAGTTAAAACGCAATAATTGTAATTTAAAGTGTCCTAGGATAATTCGAGGCAAATCTCGCCAATTTTTGGGCGTAGAAATCTGCTTAATAAAAGACAGCGCAAAAGCCGCCCATACCGACTCCGCCTTATCGTGTCGCCAAGCATTAAACCAAACCGTCCGACCTCCCTTTTTTCGTAAATATTCCTCCAACATTTTCATAAAAGAAGACTTGCCACTACCCCACTCTCCCTCAACCGATAAAGTTAGGGGTGGTTGTGTCTGCTCATGCAACAAAAATTCAGCGATCGCTATTACATAAGGCTCAAATCCGAGGGCATCATTATTAGTAGCTTGATCGCTGACGCTAGTATTGCGGATAGATTCAGGAGAATCGGACATGGTAGTTATTTTTAGGTGACAGAGAATGGAGAAGAAAATAGATTACCTTAAGTAGCTGGTTATAATTAAATTAAAAATAGATTTTAGGTTCGATCCCCCCTGCCCCCCTTGATAAGGGGGGTGCCGATAGGCGGGGGGATCCCCCCTTAATCCCCCCTTGATAAGGGGGGCATCTGATAATTTTTAACGCCTACCTACTTATCAATCCGAGAAACGCTGTATATAACCCCCTATGCAATCAAAAAAGCAACAAAGAAAAGACATTTTCATAATATCATCTAAACCCTATAGGTTCTGTCAGGTAGGGGATAGAAGATTTAACTTAGTGTCTATAGAGTTATTGGGGTTTAGTTTTACTAGGAATCAGAATTAATGACCAGTAGGTGACAGCCTCTGGATCGACTTCTGTAATCGGAATAATTTGCTGATTGAGTAAGGTTGCTCGTTCGATGTAGAGGGCGCGTTCTAATAATCCTAATTCATCGAGAATATTGCGAACTTTAGCGAAATGTCTGCCTAATTTAATAATCGCCGCTGCATCGATAAAGGCTAGGCGATCCCGCAATATTTCCGCCTCTAAAGTAGCGGGCATAATACTAAATACGTCATTTCGATAAGTAATAGGTACACCCAGCATTGCTGCACTTGCCATCACTGAAGAAATACCCGGCACGACTTCAATGGAAAAACGATCGCACAAGCGATTAAAGATATACATAAATGTGCCATACAACATCGGATCGCCCACACATAAAACCGCCACATCTCGACCTAAGTTTAACTGTTCGGCGATGTTTTCGGCGGCAATATCATAATGAGGTTGAGAACTGCGCTCGACACTAAAAGGTAAAGGCATGGGAATTTCTATCTGCTCGGGACGGATAAAATCCGAGACAATTGCCCGTGCCAAAACTTTGCCACTTTCTAAGGTAGGATAGGCAATTACCGGAACAGTTGTGAGAATCCGGTGTGCTTTTAGTGTCAACAATTCGGGATCACCGGGCCCGATTCCTAATCCATAAAGTTTGCCTAATTTATTCATAATTCGTTCTCTTTTGCTAAAGCATTGACTGCTGCTGCTGCGATTGCGCTGCCTCCCCTACGTCCGTGCAGGGTAATAAATGGCACGCCACGACTATTAGTTGCTAATTCTAATTTCGACTCTGCCGCTCCTACAAATCCCACGGGAAAGCCTAAAATCAAAGCCGGTTTATCTACATTTTGATCGAGCAATTCTAGTAGGCGAAAAAGTGCGGTTGGTGCATTACCAATGGCTACCACTGCTCCAGCTAAATGAGGTCGCCAAAGTTCTAAAGCGGCAGCGGAGCGGGTATTATTAATTTGCCGTGCTAACTCGGTTACTTCTGGATAATTGAGGGTACAAATAATCGGATTATCTTTAGGTAAACGCGCTTTGGTAATGCCATTAGCGACCATTTGAGAATCACAGAGAATGGCTGCACCCCCAGCGAGGGCATTTCGTCCGATTTTAACCGCATCCGGTGATGCTTCTAAATCTTCTGTTATGTCTGTCATCCCACAGGAATGAATTAGACGAACCGCCACAGTAGCTAAATCATCGGGGAGATTTTTCCAGTTAGTTTCAGCCCGAATAATAGCAAAAGATTTGCGGTAAATTTCCTCACCATTCTTAATGTATTCCATTCTATTCATCTAAATTTTTCGATTTTTGGGAGCTTAAAATTTGGGCTATGAGGGGGGGAATCTTGGCAAATTCCCCCTCAAATATGGGTGTTTCTAAGAACTTTTGATTATCACCCACATAGACTTGATAAGCTTCTAGTATTTGCCCATTTTCCTCGATGGTAGTTCCTAAAAGGGTAATTTCGGCTGGACCTGGTTGAGCGCAGGATTTAGCACAACCCGTCAAATGAATATTAACAGGAGAATTGCAGGTTAAGCGTTCCTGCAAATAATCTGCTAGGAGAGAAGCATGAATTTGAGTTGCAGTGGCCGCTGCTGCACAGCCCGGTTTACCGCTACAGGCAACTATCCCCGCATCCCATCCGGGAGAAGCGGATAATCCTAAGGATGCCAGTTTTGGCAACAATTCTGACACTTTTTCATCGGGAATATCGGGTAATATAACAGTCTGCCAAGGGGTTAATCGTAACTGACCACTGCCAAAAGTTTCTGATAGTGCCGCTAATCCCCATAGTTGATTAGCCGTCAATTGTCCTAATCTTAATGATAGACCAATATAAGATAATCCGGGTTGCTTTTGAGGATGAATTCCCAGATGAAAATAGGGTTGAGTAGAATGGGCAGCCTGCCGGTATTCTTGCCCTTTTATTATGCCGGTAGAAGTCCGATGTAATTGAGAGTTAACTTGTTCGAGATATTTTGCTAATCCCCAATCTTTGAGCAGGTGTTTCATCCTCAGTTTTTTACCCTTGATATTGGGGGTTTGTTGAACATAATCGATATAAACCTTTACTAAAGCTTTGACCACAGCTAAACAGTTTTCTGGCTCAATTAATAAGTCCGTATCATAGAATTGTTTATCTCCTCCGAGGGCTAATCGAAAGCAAACAATAGAAGTTAAATTTGTCGGATTATTGACGGTAATTGCCGATAGCTGAATCTCGTTATAGCGGTGTTGCCAGGCCATAGTTGAACCAGTGCCAATTCCCACTGCACCACCGCCATCGATCCCGATACTAAATTTAGGACTTAGTTCGGCAATTGATGGATAATTTTGGATAAAATTATCTAATTCTTGGACTAATGGACGAGTATCGATCGATTCTTGACAGTCAATTCCAGCCGTGGGACTTGACATGATATTACGCAAATGATCGATACTGGGATTATGGGCAGCTAACCCCAATTTTTGCAGGGTTTGAAATTCTTCTAAACTAGGGGATTTTTGCAGTCCGCGAATTTGCAGATTTGCCCGATTGGTAACTTGTATTGTCGTCTGCCATTGTTCGAGCCAAGTGGCGATCGCTTTTCCCTGTGGAGAATTGAGCCATCCACCGGGGGTGCGGAGACGAATTAAAAATCCATCCTGGGCAGCAGTGCCATAAAATAAACCGGGACAAGCATTTGCTTCAACTAACCAATTCACCGTTGTTTGTTCTCCATGCGACGCAGAGAAGTAGTTAGAAAATTAGTTGTCTATACTACCGATCAAAAGCTTGTAATTGGTATTCTGACTCGCAAGGAAAAAGGGAAGATGTACTCTTTTTACTTTTTACTTGATTACAGCTGCGGCACAGTACCAGAATTGCACTGGACTTTCCCAAAGACAAGTTTAAGGATTATACCACGTTTTTGGTTGAAACTCAGTATCGTTAAGAATCGCTACATTTTCCCCCCTTTGTGCCAAGACAAATAAACCTTGACGATAAGCATATTTATCCGCTCCTTCTTCGATTTCAATGCCTGCCACTGCCCCATATAATTGTTTATGGTTATATTCTGGGAAAAATTGCCTAAATTCTGTTAGATTCTTGATTAATTCTTTGACATCATCTACACTTAAACTACTTTTGACTTCCACTACTAGCACATGATTTTCATTAGTTACTAACACATCAATTTCTAGGGTTTTACCGTCGAGACGTTTTCTGACTCTTTGACTAACTTGATGTACGGGAATCTGACGATTTAAAAATAAAGTCTCACAAGC
>NZ_JADBUN010000095.1:0-40646 GCF_020245625.1 Microcystis sp. M049S2
GCAAAATTAATTACACATATCTAACCCCCTCTTGCCTTTTGCCTCTTGCATGAGTGCCTATCTTTACTAGGAAATTAATTTTGCACGACTACTTATTATACGCCGCGAGCGGCGGGGAATTAGACCCGAAGAGATTAAAATTTTGTAGCAAATACTACAGAAAATAGTTCGGAAATCCGCAATGATTACATCTCACTTTGCTGGTGTTGATCGGTCATTATATATATAGAAGTCGGTTCTCGGCTGTCAGTCTTCCTCTCAAAGCTGAGGGTGGAAGGGTCGGAAGTCAGCCGGATTGTTGAAGGCTAATCGGGAAAACCACCTTTTTGTCTTGTAATCTTACCTAAAAGTATAAGCGGCACTGCCGATGATTCAGGAAAAAGCGACCCAAAAACAAGCGATTGTAGTTGATAGTTCTAGTCTATAATACTTTTGTTCTAGATGTTGGGGGAAAAAGGATAAACCTAACATCATACCAAAGAATGAATTAACTATGAACCTTTAGGGGGTTGTCTGCGTCTAAAAGCACAGGATACAATCAAAAAAATTCCGAATCAAACTCATACCGACTTCAGATAAGCCAGACTCACCCGCGAGTCGGAATAGTAACAGACTTTTTCTGTGTCAAGGAGTCACCACCAAACCAATGCCCACAGCAAAAACCAACCAAACTCAACCACAGCCCACCCTCAATGCCGATATGGTGCGTACCTATCTGCACGAAATTGGGCGGGTTCCCCTCCTAACTCACGAACAAGAAATTATTTACGGCAAACAAGTCCAACGGATGATGAGCCTGTTAGAAGCGAAAGAAGGACTATCGAAACAATTAGGACGGGAACCACAGCGCTTGGAGTGGGCGGATTCGGTGAATTTAAGCGAAAATGAACTGGATCGCGCCTTGAAAACTGGCGATCGAGCTAAACGGAAAATGATTGAAGCTAACCTCCGCTTGGTAGTTGCGATCGCCAAGAAATATCAAAAGCGGAATATGGAATTCCTGGATCTAATTCAAGAGGGTAGTCTGGGATTAGAAAGAGGTGTAGAGAAATTTGATCCCACCAAAGGTTATAAATTTTCTACCTATGCTTACTGGTGGATTCGGCAAGCGATTACTCGTGCGATCGCTCAACAAGCCCGCACCATTCGTTTACCGATCCATATCACCGAAAAACTGAACAAAATCAAAAGAACCCAGCGCGAACTCGCCCAAAAACTGGGCAGAAGTGCCACTCCCGCCGAGATTGCCCTGGAATTAGAGCTAGAACCCGCTCAAATCCGCGAATATCTCAGTATGGCTCGTCAACCCATCTCCCTTGATGTGCGCGTCGGCGATAACCAAGATACGGAATTGTCGGAATTATTAGAAGATAGCGGAGTTTCTCCCGATACCTTCATCACCCAAGAGTTATTACGGCAAGACTTAGCCAATCTCCTGGCCGAATTAACTCCCCAACAACGGGAAGTAATTACTCTCCGGTTTGGTTTAACCGATGGTAAAGAGTTATCCTTAGCCAAAATCGGTCAGAGAATGAACATCAGCCGGGAACGAGTCCGACAATTAGAACACCAGGCCCTGGCCCATTTGCGCCGTCGCCGGGCCAACGTCAAGGAATATATTGTCGCTAGTTAGTAAGATTAGCAAATAACCAAGAAGGAGAGTTCAAGCTCTCTTTTTTTTGGGTTTAATTAATATAGAATCCCGATTAGTTTTCACCTGTGGCAGTTCCGTCATGACTAGATCAACAGAAACAGCGACCCCAACACTATACGAAGAAGATTTTTATCTCTGGCTAAAAACCACGGCAGAACAATTAAAAAAAGGCCAGTTTGCCGAGGTGGATTTAGACAATTTAATTGAGGAGATTGAATCGATGGGGAGAAGTGAAAGACACGCGCTCAAAAGTCTTTTAACTCGTCTCCTAGAACATTTACTCAAATTAACTTACTGGCAATTGGAAAGAGACCGGAATGGTAATCATGGTCATGGAGAAATCAATAATTTTCGGGCAGAAATCCAAGATTTACTGAAGGATAGTCCTAGTTTAAAGCCCTATCTTCGGGAGGTTTTTGAGCCATCCTACCATACAACTTTAGAGACCGTCCGGAAAAAAATGGGTTTATCCCCCGGCGGTTTACCTAGTCAGATAATTTTTAATCTCGAACAGGTTTTAGATCATCAATGGCTGCCGATCGATTGGGAATAAACTATTGACTATAGCGTTTCCTAAGCTAGTGAGGTACATCTATTTTTCTTCCCTTTTGCCTTTTGCCTCTTGCCTAAAACCCATAACTTTTGTACCTCAGCAGACAACGCTATATCTAAATCACTTCTTAAATCGCTAAACAGTCATCAGTGAACTGAAAACTCAAATCTGATAACCGATACTAAATCCGTTGAGTATAGGATACTTATGAGGACAGGCACTCATGCAAGAGGCAAAAGGCAAAAGAGGGAATAGATAATCAGTTTTTAATAACTGGATTTAGTATGATAACTGATAACTGATAACTGGTAACTGATAACTGATAACTGATCTGGTTTTACTCAACCAACTTCTTCAGCAGGGCATCCACTTCCTGGAGGCCGGATTGATTATTTTTCAGCACATAAACCGCTCGCGCTTGCTTAAAAGCTTCCTCCGCCTCTCTTTTTCGTCCTCGGCCCGCGTAGGCCCGACCGAGATTAAGATAGACATCGGCGTTATTGGGGGCGATTTCGGCCAAATCTTGATAGGCGATAATTGCTGCAAGATAATCTTTTCTGGCCAGATGGATGCGACCGATTCCCGCTTGTGCTTCCAAAGATTGGGGCTGCAGGAAAACAGCCCGACGATAAAAGGGGAGAGCTTCGTCAAAACGCTCTTGTTTTTCGAGTAAAATCCCTATTTTTAGCTGAATTAAAAAATTTCCTGCATTTTGTCGTTCTATTTCTTTTAAAATCTGGGTTCCGCCATTTAAATCGCCCTGTTTGAGCAAAAGGCTGGCCAGTTGCAATCTTAATTCACTATTGTTAGGGAATCTTTGCAGGGATTTTTGGAGAAAATCGAGGGCTTCGCTGCTTTTATTCTGTTCTATCAAAGCTTTGCCCATGATTTCGTGAGCTTGCTGATTATTGGGGTCGAGAGCTAAAACCCATTGGTAAACTTCGCCCGCTTTAGCATAGTTTTTTTGGCGTAATAACACCACCCCTAAACCGAGGTAGTGTTGGACGTTTTTCGGTTCTATTTGGATAGCGTAGTAGTAAGCGGTGGCTGCATTGTCATAATCACCGATATTAGCCAAACTATAACCGAGAGCATGGAAAAAGTCGGGATTACTCGGATCGAGACTTAAAGCTTTTTGGTATGCTTGGGCGGCGGCGTTATAATCCCCTTGCCGCGTTTGTAAAAAGCCAATCCCAGAGAAAATTTTGGCATTATTGCCATCAAGGGCGGCAGCCCGCTCGTAAACGGCTATAGCTTCCCCATAATTGCCATTTTTGACCAATTGCCGCGCTTGACGCAGTAGTTCGTTAACCTGTGAATCCTTGCTCACGATTGCCCCCGCCGGATTATCAGCGATCGCAATTGAGGCAGAGAAACAGCCCCCCGCGAGAAGACCGACGAGCAAGATTAAACGGGTAAATTGTTTCATCGCTTTACCTTTGTTAACGATTCTTAATTAAAGTTTATTGTAAATGGTATTGACAAAAATCAACTATTTTGCATCACCCTTGTACGAGATTATTGCGGGCCTCTTGGGCGACTTGGGCGCTTTTGTCGCCGGTTAACTGGGTCAAAACAGCGATCGCATCTTCCCCCCCTAAGCGGCCTAAAGCTTGAGCGAGACGATAGCGCAGTTGCCAGTCATCATCATTAGCCAAGGGAACGAGTAAAGAGACGGCGCGAGGGTCGCCTAGTTCCCCAAAAGCGCTAACGGCGGCCGTTTTTACCAATTCATTATCGGAGTTTAGGGCGATTTCGAGCAGTTCAAAGCCCCGGGGTTCCCCCAATTCGCCCAAGGCCGCCACAATGCTAAATTGAATTAACCAGTCGGAGGATTGTTGATAGACGGCCACCAGATCATCGTAGGCTGCCGTTAATTTTAACCCCCCGATCGCATCGGCCGCGGCCGCTTTCACGTCTGCTTCGGGATCATTTAACAAACGATCACGTAAAATAGTTAAGGCCAGATCAAGATTCTGACCACCGAGGACATCTAGCTGACTTACCGCCGAATAACGCACCCTAGCGTTACTATCGTTAATTAAAGGCTGTAACATCTCGAAGGCGATTTCTGAGGCTAAATAACGCAGTTGATTAACTCCTGATAAGCGATCGCCATAATCATTGGAATCGAGCAGCCGTTGCACGGATTCAGGGGAATAATTCATAATTTGATGACACCCTTAACAATTGGACTGGTATTAATTGTCCCATGAATAGTTATCGACTCCTGACTATTTTGATCATGTTTAGTTCCCCGGTTTTTTGGGGCTGTAGTCCCCCCTCTCCTATTAAAAAAGAACCGACGGCTAAGATAATCGTTTCTCCTTCTCCCAGTCCGATTATTTCCGCATCGGAGATTAAGGCCGCTAATCGTTATCGTCAATTGGGATTACAGTATCGTCAACAGGGAGATTTTATCAAAAGTATTGAGGCTTTAAAAAAATCGCTACAGTTAAACCCCAATCATCTAGACGGGAGAGTAATTTTAGGATGGACACAACACCTAGCTAAACAACCTTTAGCGGCACAAACAACCCTCGAAGAAACGATTAAAATTGCTCCCGATCATGTGGCGGCTTATAATGCTTTGGGTATTGTTTATCTAGTGGCGGGTCATCTTGAAAAAGCCGTAGGCACTCATACTAAAGCCGCTAATTTAAAACCCGATAATGAAATCGCCTACTATAATTTATCCCTTGCCTATCATCGCCTAAAAGATTTTGATTCAGCTATTAATAACGCTAAAAAAGCAGTTAAACTAGAGCCGAATAATCCCCATCCTCTTGTGGCTTTGGCAATGATTTATTTAGATCAAGGTGATAGTAAAAAAGCGCAGGATACCTATAGAAAGGCTAGGGATTTAGACGGTCGTTATCGAGAAAAATGGTTTCTGGCACACCTGAAGGAAGCGGGTTTTAGTCAGGAGCAAATTAAATTAGTCGAAAAGTTACTATTTAGTTAGGGTTTGCTGAAAAAGTTTGTTGGTGGGGTTAGGAGTCAGTAGCCGGTCGTTTCAGGCTTTGTTGTCCTCTTTTTTTTGTACCAGTTTGTGTACTCAAATAAGGGTAATGCAAGGTTTTTGGGCGTTGCTGATTTGAGATATGAATCTTCTTTTCTGGTATTTTTAAAACCTAGAGCCAAACTAACTTTTTCATCTGATGCACAGTTGGCATTCATACCTTGATTCAGCAACGCCGGTTTTTGAAGGTCTTAATCCTATTTTCGCAGCATGAACATCGGATTTTAGCAGGTCAAAAGCCTTATTTTAAAAGGGTTTTACTATTATTCAGCAAACCCTAGTTAGATTTAAAATTATTATTTCCCCTTAAGATGCCTGTCGATGTCCCAGTTTTAGGAAAATAGTTTCTAAATCTTCGCTGCAAGTATAAAACTCGCTTAAAGTCAGACCAGAAACGACTAAAGATTTCAACAATTCGGCACTATCTTCTAGGGTTCCCGTAAATTTAACCCGGAGAGTATTAGTATTAATAATTTTTTGCCAACTTTCCACAAAAACACATTGTTTAAGAGCGGTTTCTAAGGCTTCTAAATTGCCTAGAGTCGTAATCTGCAAGTATTGACTGGCTAGACGTTGATTTAATTCCTCTAAAGAGGTACTTTCCACTAGATAACCTAATTCCATGATGCCCACAGAACTACAAAGTTCGGCTAAATCACTAAGGACATGGGAGGAAATTAAAATAGTCATACCTGCCGATTGTAAGACTTTAATAATCTCACGAAATTGTAGGCGAGCGATCGGGTCTAATCCAGAAACCGGTTCATCGAGAAGTAAAATTAAAGGTTCATGGATAATGGTTCGGGCTAAACTTAAACGTTGTTTCATTCCCCGGGACAAAGTAGCGATCAAATTATGGCTTTTATTGGTTAATTGTACCAGTTCTAGAACCTCATAAATGCGGCGATGACGTTGGGAGCGAGGGATATGATAAAGACGGGCAAAATAATCCAGATAATTCCAGACATTTAAGTCATCGTAGAGAGGAAAATTATCGGGTAGATAACCTAAATTTCTTTTCAGACGGGGATTACTCTCATCTCTTAAAAGACGTTCTCCGTGCAGATATATTTCTCCCGTTGTTGGTTCTTCTGCTGCCGCTAACATCCTAATTAAAGTGGTTTTTCCCGCTCCATTTGGACCGATTAACCCGTAAACTTCCCCCGCTTCAATCTGTAAATCTACTTGATTAACAGCCCCATGGCGGTCGAATTGTTTGGTTAAACCAACGGTAGCAATGGCTAATTCGGGTGGGTTCATAAAGTTTTTTAGTTAGGTTCTGAGGGTGACTCGCTAACCACGAATACAGGGTTTATCTCCCATGACTTCCGCTGGTTGTTGTCAAATTGTTTAAGTCTTAATATCTTCTCAATTTTTTGATAATTGACCACTGTTACATTTAGTCAATCGAGGAGTTGCTCAAAATTTATCCAGATAACCCACCTCCTATTATGTATTGATATTATAACATCCTCACACAGAACCTAGGAGAGCCGCCTCATCTTCTGACCATTAATAATTGATCGGTAAACACCTTGTATAAAAAGAGTCCAGGCGAAAAAAAGCCAAAAAGCATCCGACTGTATAGCGCGGCACTACATCTCAGAAAAAACATCCTACAATGGAGACAAGAATAATCGGAGATCAATGGGGGTGAGCGTCATGTTAGTGATTTTAACCGACGAACACATTCTCGATACGGGTTCTGTATGTCAAGGCTGTCTTTTAGCCAACCAGCAGGGGCAACCCCGGTGGCGAGAGGGTAAACTAGGCTGTGGTCACTCCTTAGGCAAAGGAGGCAGCCAACAGCCCAATCTCTACGAGTGTCAGATGGGCTTTACAATTGCTAATATTGAAGGCTAATCAGACCTTTTAAATGATCAACTTAGAGTTGAATTAGGGTGGGTTTCTTTGGACTCCGAGGAGAGAATCAAAGCTATTGCTAATCCCCAATTCAGCTTAGATACAATGACAATAATGGCTAAGGGTTTCGTAGCATTGATCGTAGGCTTTTTGCGCTTGGGTTAAAACATCGTCGGAAATTTCTATATCTAATTTTCTGGCTTGTTTAATAATTTTACCCGCTTTGATATTCTCGGAAGAATCTCCTATACCACGGCTGCCAGTAGTGTTTAAAACTCGATATTCTTCAGAAAATCCCGTTTTAGTATCGAGATGACTCTGTAAACTATTAAAGACCAATTGACTTTGGTTTAATACTTGATCGTGGGTGATAAATAAACTCTTTTCTTTGCTGTTAATTAATCGAGCATAACTTTCTAAGGTGGCTAAACGACCAGTATAATAACCCAGGGCGTGCTGCTCATTTTGATGGGGTTTAATATCTAAAATACTAGCTAAAGTGCGCCGCGGTTCTCGTAGTAAAAATATGGTTTTAACTGGATCAGATTGTAAAAAACTATGATCTAAAAACTTCTGATCGTGAAGAACTTTATCTAAAATATATTTATGATTCATGTTTAAATCTTTCAAACGCCAGTAGAGTTTAAACATTAAAGTTTTAAAATCCTGTTCACTCTCATAAACCAGATGAGTTTCGCCAAAACCGATAATTTCGGGATTAGAATTGAGGATATGGGTCAATAAAGACGAACCCGATCGCATATGGCTAAGGATAAATAAAACCTGATAGGGTTGGGGACGAAAGAGGATTTTATAGGGGTCTTTGGGTGTATCAATGCGTACCTGAAAATACTTATAAGTTAAACGATGGGTTAAACCCTGCCAAGATTGGGGTAGGCGATCGAGGGCTATAGTCATAGGTTAATAAAGAATTGTGTCAACTTGTCGCTAAGATTCCCCTATAATGTATCCCATTTAAGACCCAAACAAAAGTGAGGTTTATACAAAATGGGATTGCCAAGTTGTTCGCTCTGGTTTTTTACGGCGCGAACCGATGTCTGGTTTATGATGAATACTATCCCTCATCTAGTCAAAATGAGTCAGTTTCCCTTCCAGGAAAAGGTACTCGCTATTGATACGGCCCCTTTAAGCGGGGAAAAGGTTAATCGCCCCGGACTGGGTACAATGGAGGAATTAAGAGCCTGTGGTGAAAAATTAGTTGAACATGGCATAATTGATCGCCTAGTGGATTTTAACTACGATCCCAGCTATCGTCAGCGTATCTATCAAAAGCATTTCGGCAGTCCCCTCCGTTCCACCCATAACTACAAAGGTTATCCGATTTTTGGCTCGATCTTCAAAATCGAGTCATGTCGCAGCGACTATATGGTTCATTATGACAGTGACATGATGCTCTACCAAGAACCAGATTACAGTTGGATCCGCGAAGGGATCGAGTTAATGGAAACCCATCCAGAAATGATGTTTGTGCGTCCTTTGTCCGGTCCACCGCGGCCTGATGGTACGATTTATTCTCAGCATCCTTACACAAAAAATCCCGATGGATTCTATCAATTTAAATTTTTTGGCAGCCGTGCCTATCTACTTAATTGTCGTCGCTACGATCGCCTTTTACCGATGACCCCCCTCTGGCGCTCTTATAAAAATACCTTTCTCGATCACTTACCCGATGGTTTAAAAGCTTGGGGCAATATTTTGACCGGCAAAGGAAAACTCGACTCTTGGGAAATTATGGTTTCTCGCTCCCTAGAACAAAGCAACTATTATCGCGCCACTCTCACCAATGCCAAGGGTTGGACTCTGCACCCCAACGAGCGCTCTGCCGCTTTTAGGCAAGCTTGGCCGACTATTATCGAAAAAATCGAAGCGGGTGTTTACCCACCGCCCCAAGCTGGTTATTATGACCTGATTCCGGAATTATGGTACTAAGAGAGCCTTAGTTCTCTAGATTTGAGGTGAGCGCTCTTTCAGGACTCTGGGAAAAGTCTTCAAGTCTCTAAACTCTAGCTCTCTTATGGGGTAAGCCTTCAAGCTATCGCTAACTAACAGAAACCAGAAATTTGAGTTTTTATTAGAAAAAAAGTTAGCGATCACTTGTCAAGCAAGGGTTTCAGAATCTGGATTCGGTCAGGGATTTCCGAAAGTTCCCGAAGAGCGATAATGACTCTACTAGCCTAAAGATAGCAAAAAACCCGGCGGGAAAATCTCCCCACCAGGTCAAAAAGGCAAAAGTAAAGAATTATTTCTGATCGGCCTTTTTGCTTGACTTATCACCCATTTTGTACTTACGCAAGAAGCGATCGACCCGACCCTCGGTATCGATCATCTTCTGGGTTCCCGTATAAAAAGGATGATTACCCGACCAAACCTCCACATGAATTTCTGGTTTTGTCGAACCCACCGTCATCACCAGTTCACCATTACAGATCACCTTGGCTTCCGGATACCAAGTAGGATGAATTTTTTTCGGCATAATAAACCTCTCTATTAACCTAACGTTTCGAGTATTGAGGCGCTTTACGCGCTTTGTGAAGACCGTATTTTTTCCGTTCCTTCGCCCGGGGATCCCGAGTCAGATAACCTTCACTCTTGAGGGGAGGACGATTTTCTGGTGCTAATTGACATAAAGCTCTAGCGACACCCAATTTCACTGCGTCCGCTTGGCCGGTCAAACCACCGCCCTCGGCCTTAACGATGATATCATACTCGTTTTCCAGTCCCAAAGTCTCCAGAGGAGCCTTGATCGTCTGGATATAGGTGGGAATGCGGTTAAAATGGGTTTCTCCATCGCGACCGTTAACGGTAATTGCCCCCGTCCCCGGCACCAGACGCACGGAAGCGACCGCCGATTTGCGTCGTCCCGTTCCCCAATAAACTACCTTATTTTTACTGTCCGTGGCTTGCATTGACTTAATTTCCTCCTGCGGGAATCGTATTAATTGCTAAAACTTCCGGTTGTTGTGCCTGATGGGGATGTTCCGCACCGGCATAAACTTTCAGTTTCGTGAACAATTTCCGACCTAAGCTATTTTTCGGGAGCATTCCCTTAACAGCGTGTTCGATAATCCGTTCGGGAATGCGTTTTTGCAGTTTATCGAAGGTTTCTACCTTCATACCACCCGGTCTGCCGGAGTCGCGGCGATAAACTTTCTGTTGACGTTTTTTGCCCGTCACCGTCACTTTTTCGGCGTTAATAACAATGACAAAATCCCCCGTATCCAGATGGGGGGTGAAGGTGGCTTTATTTTTGCCCCGTAGAATCATTGCGATTTCGGTGGCCAGACGACCTAGACGCTGATCGGCCGCATCAATGACGTACCATTTCTGCTCTAGAGTCTCTAAATTTGGTAGAGGTGTTTTGTTCATGGTGAGTTTGCCTTGGTTTACAAAAATTAATTTTTTTTATTGCCCACCTGGGTGTTGGGGGGTTAGGGTTTTAGGGTTTTAGTTGGAATTCCCCTATTTCCCTATTTCCCTATCTCCCTATTCCCCTATCCCCTATGCTCGGAAATAATAAAGAGGCTGAGTCTCGCACCAGACGCTATCGGCAAAGGGAAAATCGGCGTAACCCACCCGCAGTAAACATAGTCCTTTAGCTGGTGCGGCGTATTTGACCAATTCTCGGCGCTGATTGACCCAGATGTCGGTAAAGTTTTCTAGCGATCGCTCACCAGTTCCCACCTCCACCAACATTCCCACCAATAACCGCACCATCCCGTACAAAAAGCCATTGGCTTGAATTTCCATCTGTATAAACGGCCCTTGACGGTAGCATTCCACCCCCTGTACTTCTACCCAGGAATGGTCACGACTAGAGTTGGCACGGTGAAAGGCGGCCAGATGGTGCTTACCCAATAGGGGAGCCAGGGCCCTGGCCATCAAATCGGCATCGAGGGGACGATGGTAGTAGTGCCAACTAAAGGGGGTAACAAAGAGATTGGGGATGGGGTCGGTATAGAGGGTGTAACGATAACGTCGCCAGAGGGCCGAGAAACGGGCGTGCCAGCGATCGGGAACTTGAGCCGACGCCCGAATGACGATATCGTCATCTAGCCGAGCATTGAGAACCTTGGACCAATGGGAGGGTGGGATCGGACTCTGCTGCTGGAAATGGGCAACTTGGGCGGCGGCGTGAACACCGCTATCGGTACGTCCGGCCCCGTGCAGAGTGACGGCATGACCGAGAATATCGGCCAGAGCCTTCTCGATTTCCTCCTGCACGCTCCTGTGATGGGGTTGCCGTTGCCAGCCGTGGAAATTAGTTCCCACATACTGGATAATTAGGGCGATCCGCGACTGGGGGCAAGCTGTCATCGTTACATCAGTTCGATAATCGCCATGGGGGCATTATCCCCGCGACGGCGCAGGGTACGCACCACCCTGGTATAACCGCCGTTACGACTGCCATAACGGGTCTGGGCGCCTTCAAAAAGGGCGTGAACCAGTTGTTTGTCGTAGATGTAGCCCATGGCTTGGCGACGGGCGCTCAGAGAACCGTCTTTAGCTAGGGTGATAATGTGGTCTACCTCTGCTCGCACCGCTTTCGCTTTCGCTAGGGTGGTGGTGATCTGACCATGGCGAATTAGCTGGGTGGCCAAGCTGCGCAGCAGTGCCTTTCTTTGGTCAGCTGGTAGACCCAATTGAGGCACTTTACACCGATGTCTCATGGTATTTTCCTGGAATTGGGTTTACTTGCTTTTTTCTTGGGGTAGGGTGATGCCTAACCGTTTTTGTAGGGCTTCAATGACTTCTTCCGCCGATTTCTGCCCAAAGTTTTTGATTTCTAAGAGATCTTCTTGGCTGTAATCGAGGAGGTCGGCTACGGTGTTGATCTGCGCTCGCTTCAGGCAATTGTAGGCGCGCACGGATAATTGTAGTTCCTCGATCGGAATTTGGTTTTCTTGGTTGATCTCTTGGTCGTCAAAGTTACCGGAGGATTCGAGGGCGTTGAGATCCTTGAGCGGGTTAAAGAGATTAACTAGCATATCGGCCGCTTGGGAAAGGGCTTCTTTGGGGTTAATGCTCCCGTTTGTCCAAATTTCTAAGAGCAGACGATCTCTAGCTTGACCGCTTTCGGAACGGATATCTTCGACGCTGTAGTTGACTTTGGTTACGGGCATAAAGATAGAGTCGATTTGCAGAAAATCTAGCGAAGTGGCTTCTTCTTTACTGCGATCAATTGCCCGGTAGCCTTTGCCTTTTTCCACGCGAAATTCCATCTCTAGCTTGGCCCCTTCGGCTAGGGTGGCGACGTACTGATTGCGATCAACTATCTCGATTTCTGAGGGTAAATCGAATTGTGCCGCCACTACTGTCGCCGGTCCAGTTGCCACTAAACGCCCGATCTGGGTTTGATTGGTGTAGCTTTTGAGGATGATTTCTTTCATGTTGAGCATGAGTTCCATCACGTCCTCGCGTACCCCCTCGACGGTGGCAAATTCGTGATTGACTCCCGCGATCCGCAGGGCCGTCACGGCCGCTCCTTCCAGATTGGAAATGAGAATCCGTCTCAGGGCATTACCTACGGTCGTACCCTGGCCTCTTTCCAGAGGTTCTAGTACGAATTTACTGTACTGACTCTGATTCTTGTAAGTTTTTGCTTCTACACACTCGATTTGAAATTGCGCCACCGATTGACCTCCCTTGTTCAGTTTTCAGTTATCAGTTATCAGTTATGAGTTTTCTTTGGCTTTCAGCGTTTAGCGTTCGGCGTTCGGCTTTTTGAGCAGATGGTCTTTGACGACCGGATTCTGCGGCTGATGCGCTCAAAGCTAACGGCTGCTGGCCTCAAGATCCCTGTCACCTGAAAAAGCTGTTCACTGTTTACACTCTCCGGCGTTTGGGAGGACGACAACCATTGTGGGGGATGGGAGTCACGTCCCGGATCAGGGTGATTTCTAATCCTGCTCCTTGCAGGGCCCGGATTGCGGTTTCCCGTCCTGCCCCAGGGCCACTAACCATCACTTCTAATTGACGCATTCCCTGTTCGATCGCTCGGCGGGCAGCGTTATCGGCGGCGGTTTGGGCGGCGAAGGGGGTTCCTTTTTTGGCTCCTTTAAAACCACTCGATCCCGCCGATGCCCAAGAGATCACATCGCCTTTGGTATCGGCGATCGTGACAATGGTATTGTTGAAGGTCGATTGAATGTGAGCGACTCCGGTAGGAATATTTTTCTTCTGTTTTTTCGGTCCGGTTTTTTTGGTTGGTCGCGCCATAGTTTTTCTTGATTGGGGGATATCGCAATGAATAAAAAATTATTTCTTGGAGGGGGCTTTTTTCTTCCCTGCCACTGTCACCCGACGACCGCGACGGGTCCGCGCATTGGTTCGCGTCCGTTGCCCGCGCACGGGTAATCCTAGCCGATGCCGACGACCTCGATAGGTGCCGATATCGGCGAGGCGTTTGATGTTCATCGCCTCCCAGCGTCTCAAATCCCCCTCGATTTGATAATTTGTCTCGATATAAGTCCGTAGCGCCGCCACGTCTTCATCGCTGAGATCCTTGACCCGAGTGTCAGGGTTAACACCCGTCGCAGATAAGACTTCTTGGGAACGCGATAGACCCACTCCGTAGAGGTAGGTCAGGGCGATTTCCACACGCTTATCGCGAGGTAGGTCTACACCAGCTATCCTTGCCACGCTTTTTTTTTCTCCCTATGAACGATTTTTTTTCCAAAAACGACTACAATTAACGGTAACGATTCTCTGCCCCAAGACAGTGACTTTGGTGGTTTAACCTTGTCTCTGCTTGTGTTTGGGGTTAGAACAAATTACCATGACTCGACCGCGCCGACGGATGACGCGGCACTTTTCGCACATTTTTTTGACAGACGCTCTAACTTTCATGCCTAACTATTCTGGCAACACTGCAAGCTTATTATTATATCAGATTTCTTTTACTCGTGTCACCTATTTTTTTAAAATAAATTTGGCCGCTTATTAGACTTTTTGGCTTCTCTGCCCCCATTTGTCCCTATTTTTTTTGATTTTTCAGGCGATAGGTAATTCTTCCTTTGGTTAGGTCGTAGGGGGTGAGTTCCACTTTGACTCGATCGCCGGGGAGGATTTTGATATAATTACGGCGGATTTTGCCGGATATGTGAGCTAAGACGTTGAAACCGTTATCTAAATCCACCCTAAACATGGCGTTGGGCAAAGATTCGGTGACGGTTCCTTCCATTTCGATGAGATCTTGTTTAGACAAAGTTAATTCCTCAATTTCACTGGAGACAATTTATTTAATGATTCGGCAGCAGCAAGCGTGCTGTCACCACAGTTCCCCCAGTATAGCTTATCAGTGATCAGTGATCAGTTATCAGATGCGAGTTTTCAGTTCACAGCAAAAAAGCTCCCCATCTTCCCTCTCCCATCTCCTGACTCCACTCTCCACCCCCATCTCCCCACTACTAGGCAGTATTGAGTAGTAAGATTTAGACAATAAACATTTTAACATTGCTGTCTTTTCACTGATGACTGATTACTGTTCACTGTTCCCTGAAAAGCTGGATTATTCTACGACAATTCGCCATTCATGTAGTTCATATTCCACACAACCATTCTCGATTAAAGGATCGCGAACTATAATTGCTTGGGCTTCCTCAAGAGAATCGGCCTTAAATAATAACATTCCGCCGCCCCTTTCTGCCCAATAACCAGTTTTTGCTGCTCGTCCTTGGCTAATTAAATCACGCACATAGTCCTTATGGGCGCTGACATAGCGATCAAAGGTAGTTTTATCAACAATGCCTTTTTCTATCTTGACAAACCAGGGCATAAATTCTCAGGAGGCTAAGACTGATTAACAATCATATAATTATACCGATTAATCTTGACCGTCGAGGGTGCAATGTAACAGAGCTATACAATTAGCTAGAGTTGTTGAAGACTGCTAGAATCGAGGTGACAGCTTCATTTCTGTAGCTTTGCTTGCTTCCATGAATCAACCCCAAGGATCTCTATTTTTTATCGCACTTTTGCCGCCGCCAGAAGTACAGGAAATTGCCACAAAAATCAAGGTAGAGTTTGCAGAAATTTACAATAGTCGCGCCGCCCTGAAATCGCCTCCCCACGTCACTCTCCAACCCCCTTTCCGGTGGAATTTAGAACAATTACCGGATTTAGAAAGATGTTTAGAGGAATTTGCTGGCTTGCACGCTCCTATTCCCCTAATTCTCCAGAATTTTGCCGCCTTTAAACCGCGAGTCATTTATATTAATGTCCAGAAAACCCCAGAATTATTAACCCTACAAAAACGGCTTTTACAGCAGCTAGAATCTTCCTTGAATATCAGCGATAATGCCTCAAAAAGCCGAGCTTTTTCGCCCCATTTAACCGTTGGCTTCCGAGATTTAACTAAAGATAATTTCTGGAAAGCTTGGTCAAAATATGCTGATCAAGAGCTATTTTTTGAGGTGATAATCGATGAAATTACCCTCCTAATTCATAACGGCAAGCACTGGGAAATTTATCGGCAATTTTCTCTATAATCCAGACCCTTGGGGGTTTCTATCTACAGAGGAAGGGGTTATAGTGCTAAAATAGGAGAGAGCAGTTTTTAAAGCTTCATTTCAGGCTTTTTTGCGATATTTTAACCTATAGAGCCATTTTACTGCGACTCCGCCGCCCTGAAACCTATGTTACTCAAAAATCCCCCGAAAATCTCCCCCAATCTGATCAAACAGCTAGAAGCGATCCTCGGTAAAGATGGTGTCATCCGTCGCAAAGATGAATTATTAACCTACGAGTGCGATGGTATTACAGGATACAGACAAAGACCGGCTCTTGTGGTGCTGCCCCGCAGCACCGCAGAAATTGCGGCGGTGGTGAAACTCTGTCACGATAACGAGATTGCCTGGGTAGCGAGGGGTGCAGGAACGGGCTTATCGGGAGGGGCGTTACCCTTAGAAGAGGGGATTCTCATCGTTACGGTGCGGATGAATCAGATTCTCAGGGTTGATTTAGATAATCAAAGGGTGGTGGTGCAGCCCGGGGTGATTAATAATTGGGTGACACAAGCGGTAAGCGGGGCGGGATTTTATTACGCACCAGATCCCTCTAGTCAAATTATCTGCTCGATCGGCGGTAATGTGGCGGAAAATTCCGGCGGGGTTCACTGTTTAAAATACGGTGTCACTACCAATCACGTTATGGGCTTAAAAATCGTCCTTCCCGATGGTTCAATTATCGATGTGGGGGGGGCAGTACCAGAACAACCGGGCTACGACTTAACCGGTTTATTTGTGGGTTCCGAGGGAACTTTAGGCATTGCCACGGAAATCACCTTAAGAATTCTGAAAACTCCCGAGTCTATCTGTGTTTTACTGGCTGATTTTACCAGTATCGAGGCGGCGGGCCAAGCGGTGGCGGATATTATTAAATCGGGAGTGATTCCGGCGGGGATGGAGATTATGGATAATCTCAGTATCAACGCCGTGGAAGACGTGGTGGCTACCGGCTGTTATCCCCGGGATGCCGAGTCGGTTTTATTAGTGGAATTGGATGGTTTAGGGGTAGAAGTAGCCAGGAATAAACATCGGGTTGCCGAGATTTGCCGTCAAAATGGGGCGAGAAATATCACCACGGCTAATGATGCCGAAACCCGATTTAAACTCTGGAAGGGCAGAAAAGCGGCTTTTGCGGCGGCGGGGAAAATTAGCCCTAATTATTTTGTCCAAGATGGGGTGATTCCGCGCACTCAATTGGTGTCTGTTCTTCAGGAAATTAAGGCTTTAAGTGAAAAATACGGTTATAAAATCGCCAATATTTTCCACGCCGGGGATGGCAATTTACACCCGTTGATTCTCTACGATAACAGGGTAGAGGGGGCCTGGGAAGAAGTGGAAGAGTTAGGCGGTGAAATTCTCAAACTTTGTGTGCGGGTTGGGGGCAGTTTATCGGGCGAACATGGTATCGGCATCGATAAAAATTGTTATATGCCCGCTATGTTCAACGAGATTGACTTAGAAACTATGGGCTATGTGCGGGACTGTTTTAATCCCAAAGGTTTAGCTAACCCGGGGAAATTATTCCCCACCCCGCGCACCTGTGGGGAAGCCGCTAATGCCAAAATACAAGGGTTTGCGGGGGTGGATGTGTTTTAGGTGGCGTTGCTGATTTGAGATATGAATCTTCTTTTGTGGGATTTTTAAAACCTAGACCCAAACTAACTTTTGGATAGGTGCAAGGTTGTCATTCATACCTTGATTCAGCAACGCCATCGGCAAGTATTGACTGATGACTGATTACAGTCCAGCTTGGGGTCCTAGGGGCAGATTGATATTAGAGGGGAAAACCTGGACTTGTCTTTCCAGAAAGCGTTGAGTGATTAATTCTCGGAAAATCTCTAGATCTTTTTGCCATTGTCCCAGAGATTGTTTGAGCAGATTTAATCGATCGCTGCCCTCGGCCAGATTATAGTTAAAGTTACCGGCAAATAATAGTGCCGCTAAGGTTTGGCCATCGGGTAATTGCAATTTTGCCTCGTTAATCGCCACGGATAGCTGAGAGGTTTCTAACTGATAAAGTAGATTTATGCCGGCTTGTAGAGGGGCTATACCGAAATTGAGCCAGGGACCGGGGGCCAGAAGAGTTTCGGTGATGTATTTTTTAGCGGCATCGGGGCTACTAGGGAGAGGAACAATATTTTTTGGGGCGATACTCAGGGCTTGATATTCGGCTAAAGGGAGTTTATCTAGATATAAACCGACAATTTCCGGCAGTTTCAGGTTCAGGCTATCGGGAGAGTTAATCATCTCCACAAAGGTAATTTTCCGGGGTTGGGCGACGATGCTGATACCATTTTGAAAATTAACTTGAGCGTAATTAGGATTGAGTACTGGCTGGCCATTTAATTCCCAGTCGGGGGGAACTATTCCCGAATATTTGAGGAAATCAACTGTTAGCATGGCGGGATTGAGGCTTTTGGCGGTAATTGCGATGGAAAGTTCTTGTATTTCCCGCAAACTAACCAGAGGTTGATTAGAGTTATTGTCAGTGGTGGCAGTCATCAATTTTCTCCTTGGATATTTAAGTTTTCTTTCTAAGTGGGTGGGGGTTAAAAATTGTTCAGATCTGCCCCTTATTAAGGGGGATTAAGGGGGGATCGGCACCCCCCTTATCAAGGGGGGCAGGGGGGATCAAAGACAAAATCTATCTTCAATTTAATTGAAACCACTTAAGTAGGTAGGCGTTAAAAGTTGTCAGACACCCCCCTTATCAAGGGGGGCAGGGGGGATCGAACCTAAAATCCATTTTTAATTTAATTATAACCAGCTACTTACTTAGGGTTACAGTTAAATTATTCCGGATCTCGGTGGCTTAGTCACTATCACTCAGACACAGGACAAGAGAGCCATTCCAGATAAGTATTACTCAATTCTTTCACCGCTAATTCATAGAACCTCTGACCGTGTTCGGGAGTGGCTAAAGCAGGATTGGAACCCATACGACCATCGGGGTAGTTTTGGCGAAAATTAGCCGCACCGTAAATATCATGACCAGAAGCCACTTTTTCGGATAAAAAGGCGTTTTTAAGGCTCTCAGGGTAAAGATACTGAGTTAACGCCACTTCGCTCGGTGTAGCGTGGGAACCCTCCTGATCTCCATATAATTCTTTGGCTAAAAGATAAACTTCTCGCACCATAAACCAATTGGCCACTTGACATTTAACCTCGTTTGTGTTACGTAAATTGAGGGAATCCAAATGATAATAGGTTTCCGAAAAAGCGGCTTTTAGGGTGGCAATATTGCCCCCGTGACCATTAATGAAGAAAAATTGACGAAAACCGGCTCTAGCTAAACAAGTCACATAGTCGAGGATGACTTGAATCAAAGTGCTAGGACGAAGACTAATTGTACCGGGGAAAGCCGTGTGATGTAGGGCCATACCGACATTTAAGGTGGGTGCTACCATTGCTCGTACCTGTGTCCCTACTCCTTTAGCGATCGCCTCAGCACATAGAGCATCTGTACCAATAAGTCCCGTCGGCCCGTGTTGTTCCGTGGAACCAATAGGAATAATAATTCCCTGAGATTGTTCTAGATAGGATTCCACCTCTAACCAGGTGGATAACTGTAATAACATTCGGCTCTACCCCCCCGAGTGCAGGTTGACCAATTGAGATAAAATTAGGACGAATAATCAAGTATTTTTATGTTAACCCTTGACACCCCCCCCTTGTCGGCGAGTACGGATTTCGTTCCCAATCATCGGATTTTAATCGTTGAAGACGAAGAAGTGATTCGGGATATGATTATTTTGGCTTTGGAAGAAGAAGGTTACGAGGCTCTCGGTGTTAGTGATGGTCGCGCTGCTCTAGAATTACTGCAAAGTCAAGAATCTAGTAATCACGGTGAATCTCGGTTTGATTTGGTCGTTTTGGATTTAATGCTACCCCAAATCAACGGTCTTGATATCTGCCGTCTGTTGCGCTATCACGGCAATATTATCCCGATTTTAATCTTAAGTGCTAAGGCCAGCGAAACCGATCGAGTTTTGGGTTTAGAAGTGGGTGCCGATGATTATCTGACTAAACCCTTTAGTATGCGAGAATTAGTCGCTCGTTGTCGCGCTCTGATTCGTCGTCAAGGATTTACTTCCCTAGCTGCCGCTCCCGTGCGAAAATTCCGCGATGTTTTTCTCTATACCCAAGAATGTCGGGTGACAGTGCGAGATGAAGAAATTAACCTTTCTCCTAAAGAATTCCGTCTCCTCGACCTATTTATGAGTTATCCGCGCCGAGTTTGGTCAAGAGAGCAATTAATTGAACAAATTTGGGGGCCAGATTTTTTAGGAGACACCAAAACCGTCGATGTTCACATTCGCTGGTTACGCGAAAAACTAGAAATCGATCCCAGTCAACCGGAATACCTGATTACTGTACGCGGTTTCGGTTATCGTTTTGGCTAGGTGAGCGATTATATTTTCCCGATTAGCGATCGCCGCTCGCGCAGACAATGACTATTTTCGCTTTTATTTTCGGAGTAGTTTTAGGTTTGAGTATTTGTTATTGGCAAGTCTCACGCTTAAATGGAGAGTTAAAGCGAAACCTAAGCGCTCTCTCGGATTCGGTGGATTTGTCGGCCTCTTTTCCCGTTACCTCCCTAGTGCGTCGAGAATTACAGTTTCTCTCCCAAAGTCTGCAAGAGCGAGAAAAGAGTTTAGAAATTCAGAAATCCTTGCTAGAACTAGCGCCGATCGCCTATCTTCATATAGATGCCGATAATCAACTACTCTGGTGTAATCAACAGGCAATTACCCTCTTAAAACTCGATCGCTGGCAGCCAGATCAGGTACGTCTGCTGCTAGAATTGGTGCGCTCCTACGAATTAGATCAATTAATTCAAGAAACTCGCCAAAAACAGAGTCCACAGGTGCAAACTTGGACTTTTTACCCGACTAATTATCCTGTCACTCCCATTAGCGATCGCCAAGTGATTGCTCCTAAATCGATTGCCTTGAAGGGTTACGGTTATCCCTTGCCAGAAGGTGAAATCGCTGTATTTATCGAAAATAGACAGCCTTTAGTGGAATTATCGCAAAATCGCGAGCGAGCTTTCTCTGACTTAACTCACGAGTTACGCACTCCCTTAACCTCCATTTCTCTGCTCACCGAAGCTTTACAAAAACGCCTCCAAGCTCCCGAAAGACGCTGGTTAGAACAAATGGGGAAAGAAGTGGAGCGTTTGAGTCAATTAGTCTGCGATTGGCTAGAAATCAGTGAATTACAAGCGGATGCGGGGCGCTCTTTACAATACCAGATGATTAATCTAGAGGACTTAATCACCGCTGCTTGGCAAACTGTCACCCCAATAGCCGCCCAAAAACAGATTAGCTTAGATTATTCCTCTCCGGTGGATTGGACGGTAGAAGTTGATCGTTCTCGTCTGTTGCAAGTTTTCCTGAATCTCTTTGATAATGCCATTAAGTATAGTCCCGATCAGGGGAAAATTCGCCTAGAAATTCGAGAAATATCCGATACTATCGGGGAAAAATGGCTGAAAATTGACGTTATCGACAACGGCAAAGGATTTAACGAAGCTGATCTACCCTACGTTTTTGATCGCCTCTTTCGCGGTGATCCTTCCCGCACCCGTCAAAAACAAGGCACAAAGGATTACAGTACTGGTTTAGGTTTATCGATTGCCAAAGAGATTATTCAAGCCCACGGTGGTTCGATCGTCGCTCAAAACGATCCTAACACCGGGGGCGCTCGCCTACAAGTCACTCTCCCCCGTCAAAAAAAGGCGGTGGGGTGATGGGTGTGAGGTGTTGGGGTTTTAGGGTGTTGGGGTTTTAGGGTGTTGGGGTTTTAGGGTGTTGGGGTTTTAGGGTTTTAGTTGAATTCCCCCATTTCCCCATCCCCCCATTCCCCCATTCCGCCATTTCCCCTAGAGAAAAAAATCTGTCAAGTTCTCTAGACAACTATACAAAATCTAAAATTTTCTTGTTATGACTGTAGAGAAAGAGTAGTTTTATGTTAAGCGAATCTGACCGTGAGCCTATCCAAAGAAACCAATCATCCCGATCGCACCTATTTCGCTCGTTCTCTCCAGCGATTGGAGCAGGATGTGCTGAGAATGGGAACCTTGGTCGAAGAATCCTTTCGTCTTAGCCATCAATCCCTTTTTGCTAGGGATTTGGAAATGGCGAAAAAAATCCCCCTCCTTGACAAGGAAATTGATCGCTACTACCGTCAAATCGAGTTAGATTGTGCCACTCTCATGACTCTACAGGCTCCCGTAGCCCAAGATTTGCGGCTTTTAAGTGCTTTTATGCAATTAGTGCGCGATTTGGAACGGATCGGCGATTATGCTAAGGATTTAGCCGAAATAGCACTCAAGTTATTCGCCTATACTCCCCACGATTGTATGAGTGAGATCGAGGCTATGTCCCACCATGCTCAGTATATGTTAGCCACGAGCCTGGTTGCCCTGGCCGACCTCGATCAAGAAGCCGGTCCAAAGGTCAAAGAACTAGATAATACGGTCGATCGAGCCTATGATTATCTCTATCACACTCTCGCCCATCAAAGAGATATCAAGGGTGTGGTGGAACCAATCCTGCTGATGGCTTTACTAATCCGTCATCTGGAACGTATGGCCGATCACGCCACCAATATCGCCCAAAGGGTATCCTACATCGTTACTGGACAGAGAGGCTGAGGGTGTGGAGGCCTTGAGTTGATTTCTCTCGAACTCTGGCCCGCGCTTTTAGCGTTTACGACTCAGGGGGTTAAAAATTTCACTTAATCCCTCTCCCAAGAGGGATAAACCCACCACCATCGTGGTCATTGCTAATCCGGGGAATAAAGTGGTCCACCAGATGCCTGTAGATAAATCCGCCAAAGCTTCCTTGAGATCATGACCCCATTCCGGCACTTCTTCTGGTAATCCTAAGCCTAAAAAGCCTAAACCGCCTAAAACAAGGATCGCATCCGCCGCGTTGAGGGTAAAAAGAACCGGGACACTCTGGACGACATTAAAGAAAAGATATTTTGATAGTATCCGGACTGGACTAGCGCCGATCGCTCGCGCCGCTTCGATAAATAACTCATTTTTAACGCTGGCGGTTTGATTTCTGACCACGCGAAAATATTGGGGAATATAGGCAATGCTAACAGCGATCGCTACATTGAGGATACCACGACCCAAAACGAAGGCCAGAGCCACCGATAATAATAACCCCGGCAAGGTGTAGAGGGTATCCATGAGAAAGAGGAGAACGCGATCGATCTTACCCCCCAAATAACCGCTAATTAACCCTAAAGGAACCCCGATGACTAAAGATAATCCTGTGGCCAAAAATACCACGGACAAGGCCGCCCGGGCCCCGAATAGGGTGCGGGAAAAGACATCATAACCGCGCACATTCGTCCCGAACCAATGGGCAAAACTGGGGGCTTGTAGGGGATAATTGCTTAAAATGTCGGTTGGATCCTGAATCAGTCCGAACGCTTGCAGAAGGGGCGAAAACAGGGCAATCAGGATAAAAATAATTGTCAATACCAACCCAACCCCTAGGAGTTTAGTGGTTAGGTTGGGTTTCAGAAAAGGATCGATCGGCAATTTAACAGGAGTCATCGACAAAATTTAGCCATTGCATAGAACGCTAATTGTAGAAGACAAGGCTAACCTGAGACAAGAGCAGTGTTTTTTTCAGACAGCTGGGGCCGAAACGACCATAAACCAGAGCAAGACTGCTAAAGCTAAAACAGTTAGTTTAATCAGGATATAAAGCAGTCCGTTGGGATAAAGGAGATCGTGAAACATATTGCCTCCTTGGGAGAGTAGCGATTGTCCCTCTCTATCTTTGATCTTAAGTCTTTTTCTGTTCACTTGACGCACAACTTAACAAAACGTGCGATTATAGGGAAAAAGATTTTTTTACTAGCTATGGCACTACTGACCACAGGAAAACCATTTATTCGCGATCTGGAACAATACGGTGCTTTAGGTGTTTACGCACCCTTAGAAGGGGGTTACGAGGGACGCTATCAAAGACGTTTACGGGCTACCGGTTACAATGTCCTGCATATCACCGCTAGAGGTCTGGGCGATTTAAGTGCCTATCTTACCGGCATTCATGGAGTCCGTCCCCCCCATTTAGGTAAAAAAAATATCGGTCGGGAAGCAGCCGTGGGACCGGTTTATTTTATTCCTCCCATTGCTACCTATCAATTGGAAAATTTACCCCCCAAATCTAAAGGTTTAGTGATTTGGATTATTGAAAGTTTTGTTTTGTCCTCGGAAGAAAAACAATACTTAATTAATCTTAGTCAACAGGAACCTCGGTTAAAATTTGTCCTCGAATTGGGTGGGGAAAGATATTTCCGTTGGCAACCTTTGAGCAAATCTTTAATCGCTGCCTAGAATTATCGAAATAACACGGTTATTGAAATATCTCTGCCTCAAACCCTCTCCCCAGAGAGGGAAACTTCATTTATTGAGAGTTTGTTGTTCCTCCCTCACCTTTTGGTAGCTATTCATTTTGAGAACTGATATTACCTCAAGATATAGCTAGAATCCCCTAGATTCCCAGCGCTGAAAGCGCCAAGGTTTTGACCAATAGGCTTTTATCTGTCTATTTCCTTCTTTCCAAGTGCATTGAATCTGAGAATTAGCAGGATTCGCACCACATTGGGGCTGAAGATTCAAAATACTAGAGATTTCGCTAGGATTAATCTGAGGATCGGAACCAAAACTTTTTTCGACAATTCTTCTCTCCACTGCCACCTTATTAGTGGGAGTCAGATGGAAATAATCAGACTGGGTAAGCAAAATCGAAGATAATAGAGTTCCAAACATTGTGATTAATCGCAAACTCAGAGATAAAACCAATAGATATCTCCAAAATTTATAAACGACATTCCGCACATCTTCACATACTTTTATATATTCTTACATTCCCCAAGATGTTTTATTGTTCTTCGATTCCCCAGTGTGGTTACTCAGGCCTAACACTCCCAGCTTAATCGGTACAAAAGAACTGATAATTGCTGCTGGCAAACCTGGCTGAAAACTGTCTTAATTTTGCCAGTTGACCTAGGTGAATTTGCCATAATATGGGATATCGTTGCCGCAAAAAACCTAGGAGTTAGATCGTGACAGTAAGAGTTCGTATTGCCCCCAGTCCCACGGGAAATTTACACATTGGAACAGCGCGCACAGCCGTGTTTAACTGGCTTTTTGCCCATCATCACCGGGGTAAATTTATCTTGCGCGTGGAAGATACAGATTTAGAACGTTCTCGACCAGAATATACGGAAAATATTCAAGCGGGCCTACAATGGTTAGGACTGAATTGGGATGAAGGTCCTTTTTTTCAAACTCAACGTCTTAATTATTATCGTCAGGCCATTCAAACCCTGCTCGACCGAGGTTTAGCCTATCGTTGTTATTGTACCCCGGAAGAATTGGAAAAAATGCGGGAAGAACAAAAAGCCCGCAATCTTGCCCCCCGTTACGATAATCGTCATCGTTATCTCACCCCCGAACAACAAGCTCAATTCGAGCAAGGGGGGAGAAAAGCAGTAATTCGTTTTATTATTGACGATGATCGAGAAATTATTTGGCAGGATTTAATCCGGGAAAAAGTTATCTGGAAAGGTAGTGATTTAGGTGGCGATATGGTGATCGCTCGTACCCCAGAAAATGCGGAAGAAAAATTCGGTCAGCCTCTCTATAATTTAGCGGTAGTTGTTGATGATATCGATATGGCAATTACCCATGTTATTCGTGGGGAAGATCACATTGCTAATACGGCTAAACAAATTCTTTTATACGAAGCTTTGGGGGCAAAAGTGCCGGAGTTTGCCCACAGTCCTTTAATCTTAAATCAGGAGGGTCGCAAGTTATCTAAACGGGATGGAGTCACTTCGATCGATGATTTCCGAAAACTGGGTTTTCTGCCGCAAGCTTTGGTTAATTACATGACTCTCCTCGGTTGGACTCCTCCCGATTCCACTGAAGAAATTTTTACCCTTAAAGCGGCCGCTGAAGTGTTTAGTTTAGAACGGGTAAATAAAGCGGGGGCAAAATTTGACTGGACTAAATTGGATTGGATTAATAGTCAATATCTCCATCGTTTAACCGGTGAGGAATTAGTGCCTTTACTTCTCCCTTACTGGCAAGAAGCAGGGTATAATTTTGATGCTGAAACCGATCGAGCTTGGTTGATCGGTTTGGCTACTCTCATCGGTCCGAGTTTAACTCGTTTAAGCGATGCTGTCGCTGAAAGTCGCCTACTTTTAACCCCTCTGGCTAATTATAATCAGGAGGCTTTAAGTCAATTACAATTAGAGGGAGTTAAGGATATTATCAAGGATATTCTCGCCGCTATTACTCCCGATTTGACTGGAGAAGTTGCTAAGGGTATTGTGGAGACAATAACTAAAACCCATCGGGTTAAAAAAGGTCTAGTAATGAAGTCTCTGCGTGCCGCTTTGATGGGGGAGTTACACGGTCCGGATTTAATGCAGTCTTGGCTACTTCTCAATCAAAAAGGTTGGGATATATCCCGTCTTCAACAAGCAGTAAATAGTTAAATTGATTGGCTATCAGTTATCAGAAAATTTCTTGTATATTAGGGTTGACAAATGCCCTAAGATTGCTATATACTTTCTAGTATAATGGGAATCCGTGTCGCCCTGCATACCCTGCTCGTGATCGATTGACCAGTATTAAAGTTAAAAACCCGGAGGTGGGTCAAACTTTCTGCTAGAGAGACTGAGGGGATAGGGTCTGATTTTTCAATTTTTTCCCCTAGCTGTCAGGGACGATCTAGAAACTTTCTTAATTTTTAGGCATTATCCGCAACTTTTCCCTAAATATAGATTTGTTGATCTCCTGACAAAAACCTATGGGTGAAAAAAAACGAATTGGAATTCTCACCAGTGGTGGCGACTGTGCGGGTTTAAATGCCGCCATTCGTGCCGTTGTCCACCATGCCAGTGGCAATTATGGCTGGGAAGTGGTGGGTATTCGAGAAGCAACGAACGGATTAGTTAGCCGTCCCCCCAAAACCACGATCTTTGATATTGAAGGAGTTGATCGCCTGTTGGTGATGGGAGGAACAATTCTCGGTACTACCAATAAGGGGGATCCCTTTGCTTTCCCGATGCCGGATGGAACCCTGATTGATCGCTCTCAGGACATCATCGACGGCTATCATAGTCTGGGACTGGATGCCCTGATCGGTATCGGTGGCGATGGTAGTCTGGCGATTTTGCGCCGTATTGCCCAACAGGGAGGCATTAATCTGATTGGTATCCCCAAAACCATCGATAATGATGTGGGAGCTACAGAAGTCTCCATCGGCTTCGATACAGCTACTAATATCGCCACAGAAGCCCTCGATCGCCTCCATTTTACCGCCGCTAGTCATAACCGGGTGATGATTCTAGAAGTTATGGGTAGAGATGCCGGCCATATCGCCCTAGCTGCCGGTATTGCGGGGGGGGCCGATATCATTCTCATTCCCGAAATTCCCTACCGATTAGAGAAGGTCTGCGAGAAGATCCGGCAACGGCAGCGTATGGATAAACAGTTTTCTCTGATTATTGTCTCCGAGGCTGTGCGTACCGAAACTGGCAATCGCCTAGTGCAAAAGGAAGCCCTAGGGGAAGATCGTCTCGGGGGTATCGGTCGCTATTTAGCCGAAGAAGTTGCCAGGGAAACCGGGGCCGAAACGAGAGTGACTTTCCTGGGCCACATTCAACGGGGGGGCATTCCTTCTCCGATCGATCGCTTACTGGGGGCGGCTTTTGGCGTGGCGGCCGTGGATTTGATCGCTCGGGAAGAATTCGATCGCATGGTGGCCTGGCAAAATCGGCAAGTGGTCAGTGTTCCCATTGAGGAGGCGATTAAAACCTATCGCGTCGTCGATCCCGAAGAAACTTTAGTCAAAACCGCCAGGGGTTTGGGTATTTGTCTAGGGGATTGAGATTAAATCTAGGGGAATCGGTGCGAGAATTAACCCTTAAGTATCGCCCTTTCCCCACCGATTAAAATTACCAATCAAATAAAGAAGTTATTTCACCATTAATATAACTGCTGTAATTAACTTCCTTTATGGCATAAAATTACAATATCTATTAAATTTTACCCTATCGATCCAAAAAATCTTTTTCTACCACAAGAAACTACTTTTGAGCAATTAATTAATAAAATTTAATAAGTAGAAGCACAGGCAAAAAATAAAACCCCCTCAACTGACTGAATGAAGGGGCATTTATGGTATTTTTGGTGGGCAATTTAGCCTACTTTTATGGTTTGAGTTTGCGCTTGAGGGTTGAAGCTGCGCCGAGAGTGCCGAGAGCTAGGAAGCTGAGAATCGCGGATGGTTCGGGAGTGTCACGAGGTACTACGCTGAATCCATTAAATCTCCGACAAAAAGGAATCTCTGGAAGAGAGTCGGTCGTACATTTTCTTCTGAATGTCTGAGGCAGTGGATTATTACCATCATTATATTCGGTATTAAAAAAAGTCACAAATGCTGATTTAAAGAAAACATCTGGGATACCATCTTTAACAGGTATAAGGACTTTAAAAGTATATGTTCGAAGTTCTTTGCCTGCAGTTAAATTACTATCATAAGTTTGATCAAATGATAGGATTTTCTCATCCTCTCCCTCCCTAATAGCTAGTTCATCAATGCCTAATGCAAATTCTATTCGACGAACAGGATACTCAGGATCAATCTTTTCTATTGCTACTGATGCACTAACTAAATCACCGGGTTCTGCTGGTATTTGCTTAGGTGCTGGTTTAATAATAAGCAAATTTACAGCTTTCGCTGGTAAAGAAAGGCCAGAAAGAGTAAACATTGTAGCCAATAAAAACGATTTTTTAGACATTTTTGACCCCCTCGAATTTAATTAGTTATGGAGTAGTTTATTGCACACTGGTCTTGCAGTAATTGAATCCTCCTCTTTGCCAGATCAAGCAACAGAGCAACCCAACACCAAATGAAGATGACAAAACTCTACACACTACCCCCCCCCACAACTGTATTAAAAGCTACAATTTAATAAATCTTTACATTCCTCTCCCCTTAGTCCCTCGCCTTCGGGAGCGATAGGTTAGTATAGAGTGGGTGAAAACAATTTTTCTCCATTGATTTCGGGTATCTCATGCGTATTCAATGGGATGAAGCCAAACGACAGCGAGTTTTAACAGAACGTGACATTGACTTCACTCGGTTAAACGATCTGCTTTACAAACCTCACATCGAAGACCAACGCTCTGAGCAGCCAGAACAATATCGGATTGTTGGCTTTGCGGGCGGAACGTTAACAACATTCATCGTAGAATACAGAGTCGATGAAGTCGGTGATTACATTTGGGTTGTCACCGCTTGGAAATCAACTAAACAGGAGCGCAAAAGCTATGAGGAAACAGTCAACTGAAATTAAAGATATTGAGGAAATTGCTCAACAAGCACATCTAGGGAAAGATGTCTCTGAGCATTTCACAGGTAATTTTCAGGTTAAGCAACAAATTAATCTTGATTTTCCCCCGGAATTACTACGAAGCATAGATGTAGAGTGTCAATTGCAGAACATGAGTCGTCAGGATTGGATCAAGATGGTTTGCGTTGAAAAACTCCGTGCAATTCAATCTAGCAGAATAGCCAATAATGTTTAGTGGGGTCAAAGTATCCTAAGCTACAATTTAATAAATATTTACATTTCTCTCCCTAGCTTAGGGATTGAAACAAACCTGACAATCTCCTGATTTATACATTGCTTTGGGAGAATTGAAAGGTGGGATTGATCCCGCGGGAGCAGATGAACATTGGAAAACTGCTCGTACTGCTTTGCAGAGAATTGATGAGGCTTTTAGAAAAATCTCTAAGCATCCTTATACTTTTTTTATCGGCGCTGCTATTGAAACAAAAATGGCTAGGGAAATTTATCAGCAATTAGAGACGAAAAAACTCACCAATGCCGCTAACTTAACCAATGATAATCAACTGGTTTCAATTATGCGTTGGCTATGCCATCTTTAACCTAGTTAACAGCTAGAAAATTACCCCTCAAATAAAGTCCAGTTGGGTTGGTTAGGCACAGCCTAATCCACCCCAATTCTGATTGGATGGGAAGAAGAATTAACCAGCCTAATCTTTGTGTCCTTTGTGTCTTTGTGGTTATTTTCTGCGATCGCTTATTGATTTTGCCTCAATCTTTGTCCCACTATTTGTGATAGCATATAGTTAGACTTCGACCATTTGGGAGAGGCAAACTATGATAGATTATAATTTAGACGCGGCGCATAGCATTCTCTATATGCAACCTAAATCTGCACTTGCGGCGGAAGATTTTGTCAAGATTGCGGAGGCAGTGGATCCCCACATTGAAGCCACTGGTGGCCTTGCTGGCGTAATCATCGAAGTACCTACTTTCACCGGCTGGGAGAGTTTTGGTGCCTTGATTGCTCATTTCCGGCTGATACGCGACCATCACAAGTACGTCAGTAAAGTTGCCGTGGTGACTGATTCCACTCTGGTTAAACTGATTGAAAGTCTGGCTTCCCACTTTGTCGCCGCTGAAGTCAGGCAGTTCCCATGGGGGGAAACTGAGGTAGCGACCCAATGGCTCTTGGGTGGCTCCTGATTCCCTTGCAGTAAAATAGACATCTCCAGCAATTAACCTCAATCTAGCCTGAATTTTGGAGATGTCTAATACCAAATCCGTTTTAATATAGCGTTTCTGATTCACAAGAGGTACATTCCCGATCCTGAACAGCTTAATCAGCAAAGGTTTAAGTGTGCCGCACAGATGCGAGAACCGCTATAGTATGATTGACTGCCAAGTTATGAATTGTTTTTCGCTGCTCCCTGCTCTCCTATGCCTTTTAACAGGATTTAGGCATAATCGGTGGAGTTGTTAGGTTTCGTTCCGAGGGACTAATACCAATTTTCAATAGTCGTGACTAACATCTAAAAGCGCAATTCCTGTCCGAGAGCGGAATTGCGCTTTGGAATAATCAACTAAGTCTGTCATCACTTTTGAAAAATGATATAACCTATGAAACTCACCCCATCACCAGCCAATTGACTTTTTGCCGCAAACCCTAATCAAAAAATCTCCCCGTAAAAGGGAGATTTTGGGCAATATCTAGAGTTATTACCCGAAAAACTACACCAATTTCAGATCGGGATAATTAGCGAGAATGTCATCTTGACTGAGAACATCACCCTCGCTTTGGGGAGTCCAAATCACTTCTACTGCTAAAAGTCGATCGCCTCCCATACTACCAATTTGTTGCAGGGCCTGTTTCAAGTCTTGGGAATCATTAATTTTGGGCAGAGAAAATTTACCGACAATGCCGGCTAAAATAGTCACCAAAATATAGCCTTCCGGTGCGGTTTTAGCTAATTCTCCAGCCGATTCGGGTAAAATATTTTCTGTAGAACCTTGACGCAATTGATTATTGTAATTAGTTAAGGTTTCCGCCGTTAGTTTGCCGCGTTCGTTGAGAGACCACTGATTAAACTTCGCTTCTGCACTGCTAAGGCTGGTTTGTTGGCAATCGACGTTACCATAAACCCAGTATTCTGGATGACGTAACAGGGCGAGGGCTGATTCTTGTAAGACTTCGACTCGTCCCTCGGAGGTGCTAGTATCGACAGTTAGGGCGATTTGATTTAATTCTTGTTGCAGATAACGGGCATTAGCCAACAAACCCACCTGTACTTTAGCCACGGAGACGGTTTCATAACCGGATTCTATCGTCATACCATTCTCGTCACTGCCTCCACCATTACGGAAAGCATTAACGAGGAAATTGGCAATAGCAAAAAAGATTAACAGAGAAATTAAGCCACCGCCACCACCACCCCAAAAGAAGGGTAAAAGGAAGGGAAAACCAATACCTCCACCGTAACCCGGGGAACTGTAACCACCACCTCTAGAAGGGCTAATACTGCGACTAGGGGCGCGAAAACTACCGCCCCCCATTCTACCCCCCGATGCCGCTAAAGCACTGGGAACATTGCCGAAAATCAGCGTTGTCACTAATCCCAGAACTAATAGCGGCTTGGCAAGCGATCGAACTTTAGTTAAAATTTTGTCAATCATAAGAACACCGAAGCAACCCTTTATTTACTAGCATAACCAGTTTCTCGCTCAGAGATAGACAAATCCCGAATAGGGATAACCGAATCAGTTATCAGTGATCAGTTATCAGTTAGAAGGTGTTGGGTATTGAGATTTTAGGGTTTTGGGGTTTTGGGGTTTTTTAGTTGAATTCCCCCATTCCCCCATTTCCCCATTCCCCCATTCCCCCATTCCCCCATTCCCCCATTTCCCCAAATTTATGACTTGGAATTTCTCCTCTCCCACGGATTCGGACTTAGGCGATCGCGAAGTACCCTTAGAAAATCATCATCTCTGGGGTAAAAGGATTGCTTTACTGGTGACAGGAGGGATTGCGGCCATGAAAGCGCCGCTAATTGCCCGATCTTTGCGGAAATTCGGGGCTACAGTCGTGGCTTTTGTCTCGGAAGAAGCTTTAAGATACGTCACTAGGGAAGCTTTGGAATGGAGTACGGTTAATCCCGTAATTAGCCAATTAACGGCAAAAGCAGAACATTTAAGCGATCAATCTCCCTTTGATCTTTATTTGGTCGCTCCCGCTACCTATAACACCATTAATAAGTTTCGTTACGGAATAGCTGACGGAGTGATCACTTCATGCCTGGCCTCGGCCTTGGGACGACTAGAAAAGGGAAAAACTAAAATTCTGCTTGTCCCCACCATGCACGGCAGTTTACATAATGCTATTCTGACTGAATCTTTGCAAACTCTTGATCGCTGGGGAGTTCAGATTATGCCACCCCGGGATGATTACGGTAAACACAATCTCCCCGGGGAAAAAGAGATTACCGTGGCAGCCTGTGGGATTCTCAGTAATTCTGTCCTGAAAAATATGCCGATTTTAGTCACTGGTGGACCCACACCCGTGATTATCGATAATATTCGTCGTTTAACCAATCGTTTTACTGGACAGTTAGGGGTCGCTATCACAGAAGAATTATACCTGCGCGGGGCCAAGGTGCAGTTAATCCACGGACGCGGCAGCTATACACCCCCCGCTTATTTACCCCATGAAATTATTGAAACTTATGACGAGTATCTAGGGAAGGTGATGGGAGAATTAGAGAGTAAAGATTATAAATTTGGGATTTTCTCGGCAGCAGTGGCAGATTATCGCTTAGAAAAACCTTTTTCTGGTAAGATTCCCAGTGGAGGGCAGTTAAATCTTAATTTTGTGCCGACGGAAAAAGTGATTGACAAGGTGAGAGAAAATTTTCCCGATTTAGAGATGCTGACTTTCAAGTATCAGGAGGGAGTCAGTCAGGAGGAGTTACTGGAAATCGCCCGTAAACGCCTAGAAAAGGGCTATCAGGCGGTCATTGCTAATAGGGGTGAGGAAAAGGGCGATCACGGGGAACAGGTGGCTTATTTGGTCACAAAAGCGGCATTGAGGAAATTTATCGGCAAAAAAGCGATCGCTATTGGCATCGCCGAATATTTAGAAGAGCGAGCCAAAAATGTTACAATCAAAAAAATTTAATATTTTTTAATATTAATTTGCAAAAATTTAGGGTAATACAGTCATGGGTAACATCAACTTCGTCAAAGAGAATAAGATCGTGGTAGCGGCAGATGGGGCGAATTTACGAGAGAAAGCAATCCAGAATGGCGTTGATATCTACACTTTTGGCGGTAAATTGATGAATTGTGGCGGTTACGGTCAGTGTGGTACTTGTATAGTGGCAATTGTCGAGGGTATGGAAAATCTCTCCGCTAGAACCGACTTTGAGCAGCGCTGTCTGAAGAAAAAACCCGAAAATTATCGTTTAGCCTGTCAAACCATGGTTAATGGCCCTATTAGCGTCCAAACTAAACCAAAATAGCATTTATCGGTTTTTTAGCTGCGGCCTGGTCGGTGATCACTGATAATTGATCAGTGATCACTGATAAAAACTAACTAGGAACAATATTTAAGAAAGCATCGAAGTCTTTTAATGCTTCTTGGAATTGATTAGCAGCGAGACTAGCATCTTTTTCCTTGGCTGCCGCATCGATGCGTTCAAAGTGAACGAAAAGATTTTTCGCTAACTGCTTGGCTTTTTCTTGGTCTTTGGGCAGTAAATTACGGGATAATCCTACCATTTCCTGACGCAATTGCCCCAAAGGGCCGTGGATATAGGTGCGAGTATCTACCCAATTTTTGTCAGCGATGAGGTCTTGCAAAACGCTCATTTTTTCGCGAAATCCTTCTATGGGTTGTATGTAAACCTGTAACTGTTCGATTTTTTGGGGACTATAGACGGTGGGGATAGTTGCTTGGGGACCACTGCAACTAACCAGCAGGGTAGTAACTAGGACTAAAACTAGGGAAATAATCGAGCGAAGACGTGGCATTGGTTTATATGTACTATTTAACAAACTATTGACGTTCTCTCCCGATAACTGGTCAAGCTATCGGGACGATTTTTACTTTATCAGGTTGTGGGATTCCCAAATCAGATTTTACTCCCAACGACCTTGACAGTAACTCGGTGCTATTGGACGATAATCAGCAATTTTGCCTCTGATCCCCCCTTAATCCCCCCTTGACAAGGGGGGTGTCTGATAATTTTTAACACCTACCTACTTATTGATTACAGCTTAAACTGTTTCATAAAAGCTCGATCGATCCGATCTTTCCATAACCATAATAACGGTGATTGCCACGAAAAACCGCCCCAAGATGCGATCGCTTTTTGGTCTCCTGTCCCGATTAAACTCAGATAATTTTTCTGGGGAAAATAGGGTTTTAAGGGCCGATTTTGCAGAATTCTTGCCAAATTATCGAATAGGGGTTTTCCTTGTCGGACGGCAAAAACTCCCGCTTTCGGACGGGGATAATCTGGAATCGTGGCAATATCTCCCACGGCAAAAATATGGGGATGGGAAAGAGATTGCAGATAATTATTCACTAAAATAAACCCTTTTTCATCTGTCAGTAATCCTGACGCTTTAATCCAACTAGGGGCCGAGGCAGTCGTTACCCAAATTGTATAATCCATCGGTAAAATTAACCCCGATGAACAGATAATCCGATCTGCTTGCACTGCTGTCACATCCGTTGATAAATATAATCTAATTCCCCTTTGTTGACAAATATTCTCTAAACGTTGACCGACCCAATTATTATGGGCTGATAGGAGTTTTTTTCCTCGATGAATTAGAGATAAATTCAAATTACTGCTAGAGTTGAGAATTTTGGCCAAACGGGACTGCATATTTAAAGCTAATTCAACTCCGCCCGCGCCACCACCAACAATGACGATATTGAGAGTATTATTAGGGTTACTAACCGCTTTTTTCAGGATTTCTTGCCATCCTTCCCGAAAAATCGGCACTGGTTTGGCGGGGATAGCGTACTCTTTAGCACCGATAACATTATCCACTGCCGGAATGCTGCCAATATCGATCGAGAGATAATCAAAAGGAATCGGTGAAGAATTATGACAAATTACTTGACATTTTTCCGTATCTATGAAATTAGCCTTGTCTAAACAGAATTGCGATTGAGAATACCTAGCTAGAGAAGGTAAATCGATATGAGTCTCGGCAAAATCATAAAAACCGGCGATGTGGCCAGGTAACATTCCCGAATAGGGGGTATGGGTGACATCGCTAATTAAAGTTAATTGAACGTTTTTTAGGGGTGATTGCCCCCAAAGACGAAGGGCGATCGCATGACTATGGCCACCACCGATAAAAACTAGACGCTTGACTAAATCCATAAAAAAAGGGGATTGCTGCCGGAAAAGTTAAATTCTAATGAATATATCTTCTGACACAGAAATTCTGTTGCAAGATCGAGGGTAGATAGACAAAAACTCAAGACATCGGGGCCAGGAACTTTTAACCAATGACAGTCAATTGGGATTTTGATCTTTTCGGACTCGATATTCTTAAGCAAATTCTATCTAGTATCTTCGCTTCCCAATAGAGAGAAGTCTATGCAAGAAGTTTATATCGTGGCCGCTGTCCGGACTCCAATTGGTCGTTTTGGTGGGGGATTAATGGGATTATCCCCGGCCGATTTAGGGGCAACAGTGATGAAATCCGCCCTAGAAATCGCTAATTTGCCCCCAGAAGCCCTCGATTTGTACATTTTCGGCAATGTTTTGGGATCGGGTCATGGTCAGTTAATCCCCCGACAAGCGGCGATTAAAGCGGGAATTCCCGTAAGCGTGGACGGATATCGGGTGGATATGGTTTGTTCTTCCGGAATGATTGCCGTTAGTAACGCTGCCACCTCAATTCGCGCCGGAGAAGCGGATCTCGTCCTCGCTGGTGGTATTGAATCCATGTCCCAAACTGGCTTTTTTCTCTCCCATCGGGCCCGGTGGGGTTATAAATTCCTTATGGGTGCGCCGGAACAATTAACCGACCTATTACTGCACGATGGCTTAACCGATGCTACCACGACTGAGGGCATGGGTTCCCAAGTTGATCGCCTCTGTCTCGATCGCGGGGTTTCTCGGCAAGCATTAGATGAAATTGCCGCCTTATCCCACCAAAGAGCGGCCACAGCCACAGAAAAAGGCTGGTTTAAGGGCGAAATCGTGCCAATTGAGCTTAAATCTAAGAAAGGTTCCACAATTCTTGATCAAGATGAGGGTATTCGTTCCGATAGTACCCCGGAAGGTTTAGGAAAACTGCGGCCGGCTTTTAATCCGTCGGGAGTTTTAACCGCAGGGAATAGTAGTCAGATTTCCGATGGGGCCGCCGCTATCCTTTTAGCCAGTCAAAAAGCTGTGGATCAGTACGGTTTAAAACCAATTGCCAAAATCCTTGGCGGCGCTGTGGGTGCTGGAAAAACCGATCGCTTCCCAGAATTCCCCGTCCTCGCGGTGAAAAAATTACTGGCATCTCTGGATAAAACGATCGAAGATTTCGATTTAGTGGAAAATAACGAAGCTTTTGCCTTAAATAATCTGCTTTTTGAGATGGATCTGGGGTTAGCGAGGGAAAAACAAAACGTTCACGGTGGTGCGATCGCATTAGGTCATCCCATCGGTGCTTCCGGCGCACGGATTCTGGTGACGTTAATTAATGCGTTGAAAGTACAGGATAAAACCCTCGGTATGGGGGCCATCTGTCATGGGACCGGTGGCGGAACAGCGATCGCAATTGAAAGAGTTTAGGAGGAAAAAGCTATGGTATCTCTCGGACTAGAGGAGAAAGTTATCGTCGTTACCGGCGGAAATCGAGGCATTGGGGCGGCTATTGTCTCTCTTTTGATAGAATTGGGGGCCAAGGTGGCTTACACGGATTTAGTCACCGATAATCCCCAGGGTTTAGGCATTGTCGCCGACGTGACTAAGTTGGAATCCATGGAAGCGGCAGCTCAACAAATTGAAGCGGAATTGGGACCGGTTTACGGTATCGTCGCTAACGCGGGGATTACCAGAGATAACTTTTTCGCTAAATTAACGCCGCTAGATTGGGATTTAGTGATTAATGTCAACTTAAAAGGGGTTAATCACACGATTAAGCCGTTTATTGAGGGAATGTACGAACGACAAGCGGGATCGATCGTTTGTATTAGTTCTATTTCCGGTGATCGCGGTAATGCCGGCCAAACTAATTACGCAGCCACAAAAGCGGCAGTTATCGGTTTAGTCAAATCCCTAGCGCGAGAAGCTGCCCGTTATAATATTCGCGCCAATGCGATCGCACCGGGGTTTATTAACACGGAAATGACTTTAGCGATTCCCGATAAAGTTCGCGATAAAATCACCGCCGAAATTCCCTGTCGTCGCTTCGGTGAACCCGCAGATATCGCCTGGGCAACTGCCTATTTACTCTCTCCTGTTGCCAGCAGTTATGTCTCTGGAGAAGTCCTCAGAGTTAATGGGGCCCATCACACCTAATCAGTTATCAGTTATCAGTTATCAGTTATCAGTGGGTAAGTTATCAGTTATCTAATTCAAAGATGGAAAATGTGTTTGTTATTGTCCCTGCTAAGTTGCTTGATATGGGATCAAGACAAGGCAAATAACAACATCAAAAAACATAGTATATCTTTTGAAGAAGCAGTGACCGTATTTGGGGATCCATTGGCCGTAACGATTTTAGATCCCGATCATTCAGTGGGTGAGTTTCGTTTTCTGACGATAGGACAGTCAAAATCACAAAAGCTGTTAGTCATATCTCATACAGAAAGAGAAAATGAGATTCGCTTAATTAGCGCCCGTTTAGCTAGTAAACAGGAGAGAAAAAATTATGAATCAGGAGTCTGAAGAAACGGTTAATGACGAGATGCGAACTGAATATGACTTTTCTGGTGGTATTCGTGGCAAATATTATCAAGCTTATCGACAGGCTAGTAATGTGATAATTCTCGATCCCGATGTGGCGGAAATTTTTCAAGATTCAGCCTCAGTCAATGAAGCGTTAAGATTACTAGCAAAAATTGCCAAGTCTGGAAAAATATGACTTATCAGTTATCAGTTATCGGGTGTAGAGTGGGTTAGTAAACTAGCGAAATCAGCGTTAAAGGAAAAGGGCAAAAATAATGGATAAACCGACACAAGCTTGGAGTGAGATGGCCGCCGATTACGTCAATCTTTGGACAGAAACCGGGGCAAAAATGTGGTCAAGTTGGTTTGATATGATGGGGGCGATACCGACTCCTATGGGCAATATTAAACCAGAATTGCAAGAGGCAACCCAGCGCTATTTTGATAATCGGGATTTATTGATCAAATTCCTAAAATTATCGATGGAAGCTTGGGAAAGTATCTTCCCGAAAATGCAAACAGGAGAAGACTGGCAAACAATTTTAGATAATTATACCCAACAGATGCGCGGTCAACTGAATAGTTTTACTACTACCACTTCCCAAAGTAGTCAAGATGTCAGTCAACTATGGACAATTTACCTGCAACAATTACAAAGTCTCAATCATTTATGGTTCGATCCTTTCGTCCTGTCAAATGACACAATAACCAAAGCTTGGTTAGGTAATACTTCTTCCTTGATCGAACTCAATAATATCTATTGGCAGAAGTTTTATGATGAAACTTTTGGCCAATGGTTACAGATGCCTTTATTGGGATTGCCGCGAGAATTTAACCGCAAATTACTCGATAGTTTTGAAACTTGGCGCGTTCTTTATCAAGCTAGTATTAACTATCAAATTGTGCTGGCTGATATTCAAGTGAAATCCTTTGAAGCTTTAACTAAAAAATTAGTTTTCCTAGCAGAAAAGGGTCAACCTGTCAAGGATTGGCGAGAATTTCAAGATGTGTGGAGTGTCGTCGCTGATGATATTTTTGAAAAGGCTTTTTGTCAACCAGAAAACCTAAAAGTAAGGGGAAAATTTATTAATTCCCTCAATGATTATCGCCTCAAACAGCAGGATTTAATGGAAATTTACCTGCGCTCAATGAATCTGCCTACCCGCAGCGAAGTCGATGAAATTCATCGGACTATCTATGAATTACGCAAAGAGGTAAAAAGTCTCAAAAAAGCTTTAGGAGAAAAAAAAGCAGTAGAAAGTAACAATTAGTTAATTGTGCTTGACAATCAGGTAAGCTATCAGGAGTCAGGAGTCAGGATTCAGGAGATAGGGTGATGGGGTGTTGGGGTGTTAGGGTTTTAGGGGTTTTAGTTGAAATTCCCCCACTTCCCCACTTCCCCACTTCCCCACTTCCCCACTTCCCCACTTTTCTAGGAGAATTAAATTATGTGGCCATTTTTGACGCAAGTGAAACTGGAAGATTTTACCCAAGATTATCTAGAATTAACTCAAAAAAATCTCAAAGGTTTGGACAATCTCAAACGAGTTAAAGAAGAAGATATTCAGTGTGGAGTCTCGGAAAAAGAAGCAGTTTATCGGGAAGATAAAATCATTCTCTACCACTTTAAACCCGTGGTCGAAAAACCCTTCGAGATTCCCTTGTTGATGGTTTATGCCTTGGTCAATCGTCCCTACATGGTAGATTTACAGGAAGGGCGTTCTTTAGTGGCAAATCTGCTGAAATTAGGCTTAGATATCTACTTAATTGATTGGGGATATCCCACCAGAAGCGATCGCTGGTTAACCCTTGATGATTATATCAATGGTTATGTGGATAATTGCGTCGATTTTATTCGTCAAAGTCACCATCTCGACAAAATTAATCTGTTAGGAATCTGTCAGGGAGGAACCTTTAGTTTATGCTATAGTTCCCTCTATCCCGATAAGGTAAAAAATCTGGTGACAATGGTGACACCGGTGGACTTTTATCAAACCGAGACCCTCTTAAATATGCGGGGGGGGTGTTCCTTGGGAGCCGAAGCATTAGACATCGATTTAATGGTAGATACTATGGGCAATATTCCGGGAGATTTTCTCAACTTAGAGTTTCTGGAATTGAAACCTTTACAGTTAGGTTATCAGAAATACCTCGATTTTCCTGACATCATGGAAGACGAATCAAAATTAGTTAATTTTCTGCGTATGGAAAAATGGATTTTTGATAGTCCTGACCAAGCAGGAGAATCCTACCGACAGTTTCTCAAGGATTTCTATCAGCAAAATAAACTGATTAAAGGGGAAGTGATGTTAGGAGATAAACGGGTAGATTTACACAATCTGACCATGCCAATTCTCAATCTTTATGCGGATAAAGATCACCTTGTCCCTCCCGCTTCTTCCCTCGCTTTAGGGAATTATATCGGTACTTCTGACTATACCGCTTGTGCTTTCCCCGTCGGACATATCGGAATGTATGTCAGTGGCAAAGTGCAACGGGATTTACCCCCCGCTATTAGCGATTGGTTGAAAGCAAGAGGTTAACAATCCTCGCACCTATCCCCTTTTCCCAGTTTGGGAGAGGGGTTTAGCCTGCATTATTCACCAACTGGCAAAAACCTGATTGTGAGGACATCTCAAAAAACAGACTGTTTTTCAGCCAGATCGCTAGATGAACTTCTTGCCAAGGCTTTCGAGGATTTTCCAAAGTCTTCATGAATAATGCA
>NZ_JADBUN010000096.1:0-61244 GCF_020245625.1 Microcystis sp. M049S2
CGGGGAAAAACCTCTGTGGACTGGTTTTTTGGCTTTAAACTGCATTTAGTGGTGAACGAGGAAGGAGAATTGCTCAACGTTCACCTTACCCCCGGCAATGTGGACGACCGCAAACCCGTGAACAAATTGCTACAATCCTTGGTAAAACCTGATAGTTTTATCGACGTAATAAGCAGAAAAATTGGCTAAATTAACAGGATGTAATCTCAGACAATTTCAAGAGAGATAGGCTTTTAGTGGCTTGGGAACAAGCTTTATCAATTTATTCATAAATAAATATTGGCAGAAGATTAAAGATTAGTTATTGTGACTAAATCTTTTGATTAGAACAAGATAAACTTGAGAATCTTCAGTCAAATTTATTGACTCAAAATCAGCTGTACTTAATTTAAATGAATCAACCCTACCCTTATCAAGGGGGGTAGGGGGGATCGAACCTAAAATCTATTTTTAATTTAATTATAACTAGCTACTTATCATGGAAAATAGTATAGTCTAAGAAACTCCCCTTAATCATACCATAGCCAGTAAACCTTTTGAGAATACCAAATCATCAGACCTCTTGTAAAAATCAAAAATTGTTGTTAGGATTAGAAGTCAGTAGTCAGGAGAATTGAGAATGAATAATAATCAATTAAATAGTCTATTTACGGATTTTATGCCATTTAATACTTATTTTTGACGTTTTTGAATACTCAAAAATTAATTATGCAAGAGATATTATCTAAATTACTTGTTAATACTGCACACTTAAAACTCAAATCTGATAACTGATAACTGATAACTGTTTTATTCGGCTTTTACCAAACCCTGAGAGCGAATACAGGCCTGTTCCCAGCGACAATCGGGATTAACTTCCACTGGTTTGAGTCGCGCCCAGATTTCGCCTTGATCATCGGCATAAAAACTATCGATAATAGCAGGAATACGAGTACCAAAAGGTTCAGTAATCAGGACAGAATCGGTCAGATTAAATACTTCGCCATTAGCTCCCGTCGCTTTTTCGATGACGGGAATTTCTGCTTTGGGAATCGGTTTTCGGAATAGAGGAGCCGAATCGAAACGGGGACGGAGAGGAGATTTTATCTCACTACTGACTGATTTTACCGTTTCCTCGGCTGGTTTTTCCTCAATTATTTCTGGAGGGGTTTCTGGGGGTTTGGGGGGTACTGCAGCTCTAGACCCCTTTTTAATAATTTGTAGAGGTTGTAGGGGAGGAGTGGCTTTAATTGGCTCTTCGGGGGGTTCAGGGGTGCTAGGGGTTTTCTTCGGGGGACGTGGCATGATACGACAAGGAAAATAAAAACTATAGGATTATTGAAGCACATCGAGCCGCTAACCCGCTCGACCAGTGCTTGTATCAATTTTGCTGTGGCTAATTCTTCCCTGGCCCCAGGGCCAGACACCCGCACTACAGCTATCTACGAATTAGTCGATTCCCCTCTCCCCTCCAACTTATTGAAAAAATTTCTCATTAAGTATTGACAAAAATTCTTAATAAGCTTATAGTTATTTATAGTGTTCTCCTCTCAAGGATCGGCAGTGGAACCGCGCGGCAGTCTCTAACAATGCGGTTCCCATTTTTTTTTGGAACGATAGAAGGCTTTTAACGTCTCTAAACTTCTAGGTTTCCTCATCCTTTGGCTTTTATGAACGATAATTCCGACCTGTACCTCGATCACCTCACCTATGCGGATACTGTCATTACTGCTGAAATTGTCGAGCATGAGAGTCAATCAACAGATGAGACAGATTGGGCAGCTCTATCCTCTCATTTACGTCAACAAAATCAAGAATTACAAGCGGAGATCTGGCGACGGGAGCAAGCTCTGGCAGAACTGCGATCGCGGTTAGCCGAGCAACATCGTCGCTTGCAAAGTTGCGATACCCTAATCCAGCAGCAAAACGAGGAACTGCAATACGAAAAGCAACAATTACAGCGAGCTTTAGGGGAAATCGAACAGTATCGTCAAGCAGAACAACGGCAACCGATGATTATTGCCAATTTGACCGCAGAATTGACCCGCACGCGCCAACAATTAGCCCGTTTAGAGCGAGAATGTGCCTTAATTCAGGAAAGTTATCAGGAAAAAAGCCAAAAACTGTGCAACTATGACCAGCAATTGCAGGAATTACGCACCCGTCTCCAACGTCAGCAACGCTACACCCTCCAGTATAAAGCGGCCTTGGCCCAGTATTTCCAGCGCGGTAGCGATCGCAATTTTTTCCCAGATTTAGCCATTGTTGCCAAGGCATCTGCGATCGAGCCTTGGTCTCAGACAGAGAATCAAGAAAGCGATGAAGTGGCTCCCATGGATGAGTTTTTAGCGGAATTAGAGACAATTGAGCCAGTAGAATCGTTAAAGAAGAAAGACAGGGATTGGCCCGCACCTATCATCTCCCCTTCCCCGAAATATTCCTCTTTTCGGGTTGATTTGCCCACTTTTATTAAATATCGCCAAGAAAAAGATAATTCCTGAATAACAGAAAGAGAGCCGGCGACTGTCCATGTTTCGTCTCGGCTCTCTATTCTGGTTCGCTCCTCACACTAATTAAAATCTATCATAAGCTGGTGATTTTATCTACTAAATTCACAAAAGTTGATATTTTTATAAGTACCTAAGCAAAATTAATTACACATCCAAGCCGTCAGCAGTTACTCCGTCAGACTTCGGCGTGAGCTTTTGTCAAACGCTTTTTGCTGTGATCAGTAAACAGTGAACTAAAAACTCAAATCTGATCCCTGATAGCTGTCTCCTGTCCCCCGTCTCCCGTCTCCTGTCTCCTGTCTCCTGTCTCCTGTCTTCGTTAAAGTTCCGTCATCGGCAGCAGTTGCCATTTTTGACGGAGAAGACGGTTAAGTAGTTTTTGACTGACGCTAATCAGGATTAATCTCGATCGCTGAATTGGGGCCGATTCTCCGATAATGCGACAGTTACGCTCAAAATTGAGCATCGCTTCGCAAAAATTCGCGGTTAGGGGATAGAGTTTCTGACGTTCCCAACAATCACAAACGGTTAAAATTTGCAGTATTAAGGCTATTTCGGCGGGATGATGCCACGATAATAGTTCTGGCTCGGTTAAACTAATTTTTTCCCGATTGAGCAGTTGTAACAAACCAGAATAGCGAGCGTGGGTGTATTGAAATAAAAAGAAAAATTCTCCTCTGGGATGGAGAGGAAGCTCATCCGAGAAAAATTGATCGATTAAATCGTTTAGTTTCAGTAACCAAAAGGACAAAAATTGCTGATCTAATAATAATTCTAGCCATCCTTCCCTAAGCTGAATTTGTGGAAAAAGGGCGATTAAATGGTTAAATATGGTTTGACATTGAGCGGGCGTAAAATAATAAAACAGAGGTGAACGATAGAGGATAATATCCGTTTTTGGGCAACGATAGAAAGTTAATTTATGGTTGTTTTCTGGAAAAATATTAATTAATTGTTGTTTTAAACAATGCTCGATCGAGGGGTGATTGCAGATAAAATTCATACTCAGAAGGGTAAACGTAGTCGTGCCAAATTAATTGCCATTGGCGAGATAAGCACTGTGGTCAAAGCAAATTTTTGGCTTAAGATGGATATAGGCAATCGGATAGTCTTTCTCTTATCAGAAACTCCAGACTATCTCTAGGGGCTTACCTCTGTCAATCTGGGGGGTTGCACTTCACTTTTGCATGGGCGATTCATGTCGTATTTTCTGTTAGGCTTAATTTTTGTCAATTATTGATCAGTAATTCCAGGATTTCTCCCCTATTATTGCCCTGGGAATTAATATTTCGTCGAGCTTTTACCCTTTGAATATTATAATCTTTATATAAATCATCAAAAAAATTATTGTCAGAGTCAAAGTTTTTAAGGTCGGAGTTACTTAAAATAAATTTATAACCGGCCTGATCCACTCGATCGATAAATTGTTTTAATCTTATTTGCTCCTCATCGTTAAAATTTTCTTTAGTATAAGAGGTAAAAGCTGATGTTTTTTTAATCGGTTTATAGGGAGGATCAAAATAAAATAAAGTCTTGTTATTGGCATAGTTTAGGGTTTGGACAAAATCTCCTTGTAGGATCGTTACTTTTTGTAAATGATGGTTGACAGCTAATAAGTTTTCTTCATTGCAGATCAACGGTTTGACATATTTTCCAAAAGGGACATTAAAAAGTCCTTTGCTATTGACTCTATAAAGTCCATTAAAACAAGTTTTATTGAGAAATAATAACAAAACTGTTTTTTCTACATCTTCATCACAGCCACGAGAATTAAATTCTATTCTTTTATCTAAAAAAAACTTTTGTTGTTCCTCTAGATTTTTAAGTTCATAAAAATCCTGCTGGATTTTTTTAAGTTTGACTATTAATTCTTTGACATTATTTTTAATAACATTATAAGCCATGATTAGATCAGGATTGATGTCATTAATAATGACTTTTTGGACAGAAGAAAAATTATTTAAAACTGAGAATAAAACCGCCCCACCTCCGACAAAAGGTTCAATGTAGTTAAACTGACAATCCTGAGAAATCTGGGAATTAATCAAAGATAGAATATTGGGAACCAGTTGAGTTTTGCCTCCCGCCCACTTTAAAAAAGGTTTGCCGCTAACTGTTTTCCTTTGAGACAAAGAAGTAGTCATTATTATTGCTAGATTATCCTAATCTATTCAATTTACAGCGCAATTCAAGAAAACCTGAAAGGCGGATTTGGGATCAGAAAGGTAAACGGGGCATTTTTTTCAATACTGACTCAATTTGGTTGATTAAATCCAGCAGACGATTGCCATCCACATGAACCTCGCTGGTGGGATAATTGGCAAGGACTTCGATGATTTGAATCTCATTGTCGTTGAGGGCAGAAGTGACTAAGGAACCCCGTAAAGCTTGCCGACTAGCGGCTCGATTGGGGGTGTGGACAATTTCGGCGGCATAATCTAGCAAACTTTCGCCAAAAAAACTATTAAGAAATTTGGAAAGAAAGACGGCATCCACCGCTACCCGACGATTAAGGATTTTGCGGAATTCTTCGGGTTTTTGGTTAGCCATCTTTAATTGTGCCGCCAAAGCGGGAGCTAATTCGCCTGTTTCGCTCAATTGCTTTAATTCTGATACCGATACAGACCCTTGGAAGATGTAGTATTTGATGATAGCTGATTCGGCGGCTGACAAAGATTGACAAACACCGAGAAAGATAGATATTCCTAGGGGAAGTAAAAGATTTTTGAACATAAACCAAAGGTGCAAAACAAGCGAAAAGCGATCGGGATGATTGACTCATTCTAGCGGAATTGGTTGCCGCTTAGGAAAAACTTAAGACGGTGTGGATTATCTAGAGATGAATTTTCTAGTCACCCAACTAGAAGCAAAAAGCTGATGGCTTAATGCTAATCATTAATTTACATTCGCGAGAGAGCAGCGATTTTTGCTAGTTTATCTTTTTCCAAACCGTTGAGATCCTCTAGCTTTAACCATCCTTCCTTTAATAGTTGAGCAAAGACAAAAATTAGGGAAGTATAGCGATAGTCATATTTACCATCAATCTGATGTCGTCGGGCGCTTAGATAATCGTGCATTTGCCAGATATCATCTAAAACCGTGATCTGACCAGACTGTTCTTTAATATGTTCTATTAAAGTGCTAGTTTCTCGCTGATAGGCTTTTTGGAAAGCAGTTTGAGCAATTTCTTGTTCGGTATCTGACCAAATTATTTCACTCATAGGCATGATTTTAGTTTTAGGGATGATAATTTTGGATTTTTGAACTACCTCGACTCTTTTCGCCCACATCTGTAAGAATAATTGTTTAGTTATTCTTACCTAGATCGGAGAAGAAACCGGTGTATTTACCAATTTTTTTAAGTCAGCCTTTTAATTGTATAAAAAAAAGAGTTCACTTGACAAGGAACTCTAATAAGTTTCATCAGAATTTTTAATGATTTCTCTCAGTAGCTATTTAGCCACGGGCAAAGTTTAATAATTCTTTCGGAGAAGCTAATAAATCGATCGCTACGAAGAAAATTTTATTATCAGGAGTTAGGAGGAAGCGCCATGCCATATTCATACCCACACCTGCACCAAACCAAGGAGTTTGTACTTTTCCCGTCACTTTAATCTGAGTAAAACCGTCATCGGCGGGTTCTACTACACCGCGTTCGGGGATTAATTTCAAATTTTGGCATTCTTCCCGGAAAAAGCGATATACTGCCTCTTTACCGACGACGGGACGTTGGAAAGGTGGTTGCAGAGCGCCGTCAGGGGTGAATAATTCAATTAATACATCAAAGTCATTAGCATTGAGGTTGTCCATATAGTTGAGGACGGTGGCATTGGTAACGCCTTCAATGCTAACTTTGGTCCGTTCGGCAATATTTTGGGGGGGAACCACGGGTTCGGAAATACGGTTATAATCGCCCAGTTTCTTGGGATCGTAGCCCATATCCACCACACAATTCCGCAGAACGGTGATTTGTTGTCCCGACTCTAATTTTTTAATCCCGTCTAAAACGGCACTAGCATTAGCAGATAGTTCATAACCCTTGGGAATTGGCGCAACACTGCCATCTTCCATCCATTGTCCTAATTGATACCAGAATCCCAGCTTGATATTAGCAGACCAAGTGCCGTAGGTACGACAAATCGGGGTGTCAGCATGGTTGGCTAAGTCGCACATCACCTGCGACTGTTGCAGGGGTGACATCTGCCGAATTTCATTCATGGTTTTTTCGGCAAAGACCATACTAGCAGCGCCGGGGGCGGCAACGGTGATGGTTTTGCCCATTTCTAGGTAGGCAAACCAAATCAAGGCTAGTTGATCTTCGGTATTCAGCTGATTGAAACGCGCAATCGTGGCGGGAACCACATCCGCTGATAGCGTGTTGGGGAAAATGCTCCGCGCTGATTCGATCGTAAACGGCATAGATTCACCTTGAAGTAAAGTTTTGTATCAATTTACCAGCATTCTATCATATTTGCGCCCCAAGGCAGCACCCCTGGGGAAACTTTCCCAAAAAAAGCTGTACTTTAGATCACACTTACCCAGTATTATCACAAAATCTTAATGGTTGAACAACTGTTCTATCAATTATCTGGTTTTGCGGCAGCAACGAGCGATCGCCTTTAGTTTGGCGATGCTATATAATAAAAAGTATCTCCAGAGAATGATTTTTCCTGTCTCTATGCAACACCCCTCTCTGACTCGCTTTGAACCTGCGACTACTCTTGATGAAATCCATTTAACTATATCTCCTGAACCCCTATTAACTCAGAAGGAAATAGATGCTTTTTATCGAGAAGAAATGAATAAAGTGAGAGGGGAAGATAAAATTCAGCGTCTAAAATTAGGGTTAAAACGGGTCATAAATACGCAACAATATTACAAAGCCTGTTTAATGGGACACACGGGGGTAGGCAAATCGACAGAATTAACTCGTTTAATTAATGATCATGAGATTAAACAGCATTTTGAACCCCTGCGATTTAGTGTTTTAAGTGAACTCGATGCGATTAATTTCAGTCCCCTTGATGTGTTTCTCTTTATGGTGGTGGAAATTGTTGAGAAAACCGCTAAAATTTCTCGACAACCCAGTGATGAAAATTTACAAAAGCTTTGGGATTGGTTTAGTTCTGAAGAATTTACCCGCAAGGAAACCAGAGAAAGTCAAATCAAAACGGAAGCAGGAGCGGGAGTAAAGGAAGATTCTTTCTGGAATAAAATTCTCGGACTTTTTGCCTCTCTCAAGGGAGAATTCCGGTTTGCTTCCTCGCGAGAGAAAAAAGTTGTTGAATACCGTCTTTCCCGTTCCAGAGATTTAATTAATATTGCTAATCAACTCCTGAAAGAGTGTAATCAGAACTTACAGGAAACTATGCAGAGAAGCTGGCTAATTATTGGAGAAGACTTCGATAAAGCTGGTGTTTCACAAGAAGCGGTCAGGGATTTATTTTTAAACTATTCTAACATTTTCAAAGATTTAGACATTCACATTATTTTTAATATTCCGATTGGATTGTATAATTCATCTCCCGGGATTAACCTCACTTTTGACCATAATCTCCTGATTCCCGATACTCCAGTTTTTTGCCAAAAAGATCATACTCCTAACCAAAAAGGACGGGAAGCAGTGAGAAAAGTTTTAGAAGCAAGAGTTAAATCTAATTTATTTGAAGATGGACAAATAGAGCGGGTTATTATTGCCTCTGGTGGCAATATCAGAGATTTATTTTATTTAGTTAGAGAAGCTTCTGATGAGGCAATTGTCAATCAACAAAATCTGATCATGTCTAGTCATATTAGCAGGGCAATTCGCAGTTTAAGAACAGAATATGAAAGACGTTTAGGCCAAAATCCTTATGATATCGATTCTGTTAGTTATGGGGATAAGGTATTATTGTTAAAACGAATTTATGATGCTAATCCAGAAGCACAAATTCCCAATGAGATATTATACGCTTTATTAAATGATCGAGCGATTCAAGAAGTAGATGGAGACGGGGAAAGATGCTTTATGGTGCATCCCCTTGTGGTTGATATTTTAAATGCTCAAGGTCGTATTCCTACTGGTCCCGATGGAGGTGTCCCCGGTGGTACATCAAGTTAATCAAACTAATCAATCGGAGTTAGAACCGGGTACTATTTCCCATACGGCAGCTCGTTTGCTATTATGGGGACGAAGACCATCTAGAGGTTTAGCTAGGGTGGAATTTTATGATGAGTTTTCCCGTCAGCAAGTAGTTAGAGAATTAGAGAATAAACTCCAAGAACAAGGCATTATTTTTCATAAAATTGTCTTACCAATATGGGAAAAACCTTCTTTTGTCTTGAACTTCTTGTTAACACAATTGGCAGAATTGGAGTCGGGAGTAGTATCAATTACTGGTTTTGAAACCGCTTTTTCTGATGTTTCCCTAGTAGATGCCTTGCAATTAATTAATTTCAATCGAGAAAATTTAGCTCGCTTTAATCTCCGACAAATTTGGTGGATGAATCATGATTTTACTAACAAAGTTATTCGGTATATGCCAGATTTAAATTCTTGGTTTTTCCTGCGGTTATTTTTAACAGAAAATTCAACCCAAGCTACCAACTATAATCAGCTATTTACCGATAAAAATACCGTTCATGATCCCTATAATTTACCAGGAACAGCAGTTAACTTTGTTGGTAGAGAACAGGAATTATCCCGGATTCATCAAGCTTTTCAGCAATCTTCCCCAATTGTTTTAAGTGGGATGGGAGGTTCGGGAAAAACTGAATTAGCTTTACAGTATGCTTGGCAACATAAAGGGGATTATCCTGCGGGTATTTGTTGGATAAATGTCCTTAACAGTGACCCCGGTTTAGCTATTTTATTTTTTGCCAGAGAATACCTGGGTTTAAACATCCCCAATCAGGGAACCTTAAGTGAACGAGTGCGTTACTGTTGGCAAAATTGGCCCGAGGGAAATGCTTTAATTATTTTTGATGATGTGCGTGACTACGACCAAATTACATCTTATCTACCATCAGGAAAAGAATCTCGTTTTCGGGTTTTAATTACCACTCGCTTTAGTTACTTAGGGGTATCGCTATCAACGATAAACTTAGATGTTCTGACAGCAGCGCAAGCTTTAGATTTACTGCAAACCTACTTAGGAAAAGAACGTCTAACCGCGGAGTTAGAGGCAGCCAAGCAACTTTGTCAGTGTTTAGGATATTTGCCTCTAGGATTACAATTACTAGGCAGTTTTCTGAGACAAGCAACCACTGAAACTTTAGCAAATATCAAGGAAAAATTCCCCAAAAAAGGCTTAAAATATCTCAACTCTGATAAGGAGGAAGTCCGCAGTATTAAAACAATTCTGGATCTCAGTTGGCAACTGTTAGAAACAGAAGAACAAAAATTAGCTCTTTATCTCAGTTTATTTGCTTCGGCACCTTTTCCCAAGCACTTAATCATCAGTTTATTTTCTGATGAAGCTAAAGACGAGATAGAAAAATGGTTAACCGATAGCTTGGTTAAGCTTAATTTGCTGAAATCTTTAGGCAATGAATGGTATCAACTGCATCCCCTCATCCGTCTTTATCTACGGGAAAAATTAGAAGGTTCCGAGATAGCCAATACCGCAAAAAGTCGTTATTGTACGGTGATGACAGATACATCGAGAACAGTCCCCCAAACTCCTACTCTAGATATTATTCAAAATCTGACTCCCTTAATTCCCCATATTGAACAAGCTGTCAGGGAATATCCGGAATATATCGCTGATGAGGATTTAGTTTCGTCCTATACGGGTTTAGCTCGTTATTATAAAGGACAAGGATTGTATGCTATTGCTGAACCTTACTATCAAGATTGTTTAACCGCAACTCGAACCCGCTTAGGAGACAATCATCCTCATGTGGCAACTTCCCTCAACAATTTAGCAGCATTGTACGATTCCCAAGGCAGGTACACAGAAGCAGAACCTCTCCTTCTAGAAGCATTAGATTTGTTAAAACGACTCTTAGGAGACAATCATCCCCATGTGGCAACTTCCCTCAACAATTTAGCAGCATTGTACGATTCCCAAGGTAGATACTCAGAAGCGGAACCTCTCTATCTAGAAGCATTAGATTTGAGAAAACCACTCTTAGGAGACAATCATCCCGATGTGGCACTTTCCCTCAACAATTTAGCACACTTGTACGAATCCCAAGGCAGGTACACAGAAGCGGAACCTCTCTATCTAGAAGCATTAGATTTGAGAAAACCACTCTTAGGAGACAATCATCCCCATGTGGCAACTTCCCTCAACAATTTAGCAGCATTGTACGAATCCCAAGGCAGGTACACAGAAGCGGAACCTCTCTATCTAGAAGCATTAGATTTGTATAAACGACTCTTAGGAGACAATCATCCCGATGTGGCACTTTCCCTCAACAATTTAGCAGCATTGTACGATTCCCAAGGCAGGTACAAAGAAGCGGAACCTCTCTATCGAGAAGCTTTAGATTTGTATAAACGACTTTTAGGAGACAATCATCCCTCTGTGGCAACTTCCCTCAACAATTTAGCACACTTGTACCATTCTCAAGGCAGGTACACAGAAGCGGAACCTCTCCTTCTAGAAGCTTTAGATTTGAGAAAACGACTCTTAGGAGACAATCATCCCCATGTGGCAAGTTCCCTCAACAATTTAGCAGGATTGTACGAATCCCAAGGCAGGTACACAGAAGCGGAACCTCTCTATCTAGAAGCATTAGATTTGAGAAAAAGACTCTTAGGAGACAATCATCCCGATGTGGCAACTTCCCTCAACAATTTAGCAGCATTGTACTGTTACCAAGGCAGGTACACAGAAGCAGAACCTCTCTATCTAGAAGCGATTAAGATTGCTACCCAAGTATTAGGGAAAAATCATCCCCATACCCAAACAATTATGGAGAACTATAAAACTATGTTGTCGCAACTCCGGCAGGCAGAATTAAGATGAGTTAGAGTTTAAATGCTTAGGAAAATAGGGTTCGTAGGCGCACGGCTTTTCCATTGTGAATATAGTATCATGTCAAGGGGCTTTTGTCAAGAGAAAATTTAACAACATCCAGACAATGTAGGGTGCGTTAGACGGCCAAAATTTCTGTTTTGACTTCAAGCTAACAATCCGTCGTAACGCACCACCAATCATCGACTATGATTGAATTAATCACTGATAACTGATAACTGATAAAGCTATGACACTCAAAGAACAACTAATTAAAGAAATCGAGCAGACACCTGACACCCTTTTGACTGAATTACTTGACTTTTTGCTCTTTATCAAAGAACGACATACTGCAATAGAAATTACAGAAGAAGAGCAAGCTAACATAATCGCTTCTGAATCAGCTTATCAAGCAGGAGACTATCTAACCCTCGAAGAATATGAGGCAACTCAAGCGTGAACTACAGAGTTATTATTCCGAAACCAGTTCAAAAACAACTAAACAACTTACCCAAACAACAACGCGAACGCTTAATTACTGCCATTAGACTACTTACCGATACACCTCGTCCTAGCGGAGTCAAGAAACTCAAAGGATATGATGACACCTACCGAATTAGAATAGGGGATTATCGCATCATTTACAAAATTCAAGATCAAGAAATGCTGATTATCATATTGAGTAGTATTCATCGAAAAGATGCTTATTGAACCTCTCAGTAGGTGGGTGGAGTGAGAACTATAAAACTATGTTGTCGCAACTCCGGCAAGCAGAATTAAGATGAGTTAGAGTTTAAATGCTTGGGAAAATAGGGCTTGTAGGCGCACAGATTTTCCACTATGAATATAGTATCATGTCAAGGGGCTTTTGTCAAGAGAAAATTTTTCTGACCCGGAAGGAATTCAACCTAGATAAAAACTGAGGATCAGAGCCACTAAAAAACTCATTAACAGGCATAAAATTCCGAAATAAAGGACGATTTTAGGACGGAAAGCTGATAGGAGAAGGATAAAAGCTTTAATATCAATGAGGGAAGCGACCAGTAAAAAAGCTAGAGTGGAACCCACGGACAGATTAGTAATTAAAGAACCGGGGACAAAAGTGCTAAGACTGGCATTAACAGCGAGGGTGAAACCAAAGAACAACTGCACGAGAATTTGAGTAGCGGGAGTATTCCCCCAGGCAATTAATTGACTCTGAGGTAATAATAACTGAAAGATACTAGCGATCGCACAGCCAATAATTAATAATCCCCCTAATTCCAGTGCTTCATCGATAAAGTTATCGAGAAATAACTGCACAGAAATTGGCCAAGCTTGCCTATCTCTAGTTTTATACTCATAAACAAGACTGCCGACTCTTTGTAGGGGTTGACTGGCTGCTTCCTCTGGTAAAAAACTCCCAGAAAGAACTAAACTCGATTCTAGGGGAATTTCGCTATCGGTGCGGGGTTTTTCCCGATAGAAACTAAAGAGAGTACCGATAAAAATTGCCATTAACCACACCGAAAGCGATCGATAGAAGAAAATACTAGAATAGGTGAAAGTCTGCCAAGTTAGCCAAAGAGTGACGATATTTAGGGTAGGTGCAGCGGTGAGAAAGCTAAACACCACCCCTGGGGGTACCCCCTCTAATAAAAATCTTCTAGCGACGGGAATCGTGCCGTATTGTCCGACGGGTAAGATTAATCCGATGGCACTGCCAACGATCGCTCCTAACAGTCGATTACGGGGAAATATCGCCGCTAATCGCTGTTTATTGACGAAAACCAGCAAAAAACTGGAAACGGCTGCCCCCAAAAGTAAAAAGGGAAGCGAGGTCAAGACTAAACTAAGAAAAAAAGTAACAGCGATAGAAATTTGATTCATGAATAGGGTTCAAGATCGGAAGCTATCCTACAAAATAGCAGATAAGGTAAAAAGTAAAAAGATCGGTTTTAGATGCAACAATAGGTAGCTGGTTATAATTAAATTAAACATGGATTTTAGGTTCGATCCCCCCTAGCCCCCCTTGATAAGGGGGGAAGCCGAAGGCGGGGGGATCCCCCTTGATAAGGGGGGTGCCGATCCCCCCTTAGTCCCCCCTTAATAAGGGGGGCATCTGATAATTTTTAATGCCTACCTACTTAGGTTAGTTTGTTGAAATCAAAAATTAAAAAGAACGTAAAGCGATTAATTGTGCCTCAGCTTTATGAAGGGATTCTAACCATTCTTTTTCGGGATCACTATCGGCAACTATTCCCGCTCCCACCTGTCCCCAAACGGTGTTTAAATTCCCTTGAGTAGTCATTAATAGGGTACGGATGAGAATATTCAAATCTAAATGACCCCGTAGGTCAATATAGCCACAGGAACCATAGAATAAATTGCGTCGCATCGGTTCCAATTCTTCGATAATTTCTAGACAACGAACTTTCGGACAACCGGTAATTGTTCCCCCCGGGAAAAGAGCTTTAATTAAATCAATAGCATGATACTTTTTATCTAATTTTCCTTGAACATTACTGACCAAGTGCATAACATGACTATAACGCTCGATCGTCAGTAATTCATCCACATAAACCGATCCCCATTCACAAACTCTACCTAGATCATTACGTTCTAGATCCACTAGCATAATATGCTCGGCCCGTTCTTTTTTATTAGTTAATAGTTCCTCGGCCAATTGTCGATCGAGTGCCTCGGTTTTACCCCGGGGACGGGTTCCAGCGATTGGTCTAGTGCTGGCTATTCCTCTTTCTAATTTGACCAATCTTTCGGGAGAACAACTAATCATTTCTCCCCAAGGGGTGCGCCAATAACTGGCAAAAGGAGAAGGGTTAATCTGTTGTAAACTGCGATAAATTTGCCATCCTTTTGCCTTAGTTGTGCTTTGAAATCTTAGGGATAAATTTGCTTGAAAAATATCACCTTTTCTGATATAATCTAAGGCTTTTTTAACAGCTTTTTCGTAGTCGAGTTGAGAAGTATAAAAGATTAAGGGAGAGGGATGGGGATCGATAAACTCAAAATCGGGGTTAGTGGTTAAAGATTGTTCGTATTTATCTAAATCTTCGGGTTTGCTGGCAGCTAACCAGAGAATTTGTGCTTGGTGATCGAGAATGGCAAAACTATCCGGTTCATACCAATAAGCGACGGGAAAAGGGAGAGTATCAGCTTTCCTGTCGGGTAATTTTTCTATTTCCCAAGCTAAATCGTAGCCTAACCACCCCAACCAACCGCCATGGAAGGGAAGATGATCGGGAAGATGATCACATCGAGTTTGGGGGAGTAAACTGCTTAAAAAGGGCAAAATTTCGCCCAGTGCGGGGGTCCAAAGCTGACGCGGGGAACCAGCACAAAGAGAGTAACGGGAGAGGGAATTACCTGGATAGGGACTTTCTAGTAAGGTAGCGATCGCATCTTGGGAGAATAAGCAGGCAAAAACCTCGGAACCAGTGCGCTGATGCAGAGGAAGCGATCGCCAATGCCATGCTAAAGGTTTTTGCATCTAAAATCGCGGGCCAAAATAGCTGGGAAATTGGGTATAACTAGGGTTTTGGTGTTAGTTGTGGGGGAGTTGATCTTTCCTATCTGCTAACACCTATGATCTTAGTCCTAAATGTTTGCTGCCTCGTAATTATCCCCGATAATCGAGGTCAATTTCTTTAGAACCGCCGCGCTGTAATTGGCCTAACAATTCCCCTAACTGACTCCAAACCAAACCACCGATAAAGATAGTCATCGGGAGAGAGATAGCGTAGGCAACCCAACCATTGAGAATAAATATATCTAATCCCGAGGCCAGGAAAAGACAGATTCCTACACAAATACCGATAAAAGGAATTTGTAAGGAACTAGATTTTAAAAGATTTTGATCGTCTGAACCCTTATTTTTATACCAATTGTTAACCACTTGCTTGAGACTAGCTTCAAAAGCGGCCCCGCAGGTAATACCGATAAATAAACCGGCAAAAACTAGAAAATAGGGCGGTTGGGGCAGAAAATAATAATCCATAGAAAAAGTGATTAACCGATGATGACCTTAAACACTTTAACGCGAACTGGTTTCTCGCGGAAGGACAGCGGCCACACCTTGGGACGATAATTCCCGAAAAGCGCTCATGGCCACATCCAAGAGTCGCCGCGGTTGCAATTCTCCTTGAATTAAACCCCAGAGACGTTGTACTTCGGCCGTGTGGAGACGGTCATCTTCTGTCAAAGCTAATAGCAATTGACGACGCAGATAACGACCTTCTTCCGAGAGAAGAAAAGTGATGCCTAATTGCGCTGTGGGCAGTAAATCGAAGTTACTTTCCGATCGAGCCATTGTAATCATGTTTTCTAGGCGTTGCCACTGGAATTTACCGTCTTTGAACAGCACATCCAATAAACGCCGGCGCAGTTGCGGTGATTCCCCGGTCAGGAGACGTTTAGCGACGTAGGGATAGGCCACTTGGACGATTTTGAAGTTAGGATCGAGGGTGAGGGCTGCCCCTTCTTGGGTGACGAGGGAACGAATAATCAGGGCGAATTTGGCGGGAATCCGGAAGGGATACTCGTACATCAATTCGGAGAAATCATCGGTAATGGTGCGGAAATTGAAGTCACCGACCCTTTGACCGATGGCATTGCCTAAAACTCGTTCTAGGGCGGGAATAATTGGTTTTATATCGGTTTCTGGGGTTAAAAATCCCAGTTTGACAAAGTTGCTGGCTAGGTTTTCGTAGTCTTTGTTAATTAAATCGACGACGCAACTGGCGAGGGTTTCTTTAGTTTCCTCCTCTAACTGGTCCATCATGCCAAAATCGATATAGGCCATGCGACCATCAAAAGTGGCGAAAAGATTACCCGGATGGGGATCAGCGTGGAAAAAGCCGTGTTCGAGGAGTTGCTGCAATCCAGAGGTTACGCCGATTTTAACGATATTATTGGGGTCTAATCCTAAAGCTTTGATTTTCTCGGTATCGGTGAGTTTATAGCCATCAATCCATTCCAGGGTGAGGACGCGGCGACCACTATAACGCCAGTAGATACTGGGAACTTTAACTTCGGGGTTATTTTGGAAGTTGGTGGCGAATTTTTCAGCGTTGCAACCTTCGTTTTGATAGTCAATTTCCTCAAACAGTTTGGTGCCGAATTCATCGACAATCAGGGTGAGGTCGTGGCCGAGATTGAGGGGTAATAAACGGCCGAATTTTTGGGCGGCCCAGCGCATTAGATATAAATCGAGGCTTAAAAGCTCCCGCAGCCCGGGCCGTTGCACTTTAACGGCTACTTCCTCGCCGGTGGGGAGTATCGCTTTGTAAACCTGGCCTAAACTAGCGGCAGCCACAGGGGTGGGAGATATTTCTCGATAGGCTTTTTCTACAGGCATCCCCAATTCTGTCTCGATAAGGGCAAAAGCGATGTGGTTATCGAAGGGGGGAAGTTGGTCTTGCAGTTTAACTAATTCGTCTAAAAAGTCTTTGCGAACGAGGTCGGGACGGGTAGAGAGAGCTTGACCGACTTTGATGAAGGTGGGACCCAAACGGGTGAGAATTTGCCTAAGTTCGCTGGCACGCCTGTATTTATTGGCTTCTTCTTGCTTTGTCCATTTGTCCCAGAGGAGACTGAGGAGAAATAATCCTAAAGACCAAATAATCACGAAAGCGCGACCGAACAATTGCCAAGGTTTATAACGGTATTGTTGAGCGATCGCTTCTGCACTGTAAGGAGTGAACTGTGTTTCTTCTCGTTTCCGGTCAGTTTGACTGTCTTGATGCCGACTCACTAGCTAATCTCTATATATCTTACGCCACTTCATATTGTAGCTAAGTTCTTGACATCAGTATACAAAACTACACATTATTTAATAATTGTTATAATTCCCTGAGAAATTATAAGTATTTATAACTAGACTGCTGGGGTGAGTTGGGCAACCCTAACACCCCCAACCGGATATTTAAGAAATTTCATCGGGATTAATGCCCAATTCTCGCAGCTTTTGGGCTAATTTTTCCGCCCGTTGTTGTTCTCTTTCTTTGGCTAATCTTTCCTGTTCTTTAGCTAATCTTTCCTGTTGCGCCGACTCTTGAGGGGTGGGAACCAATTCACCTGATTCGGTGAAATAGCGCAATTTATTGGCAAAAATTCCTAAATATAATCCCAGTTGCTTACTCCATAAATAACCGTTTTCATTGGGGGTAATCGGTTGGTATTGTCCCTCGATTAAAGTGAATCCTTGCCATTCTAAAGTATTGGGATCAAACCAAAAATATTCAGGAGTCCGGAAAGTATGCTGATATAGTTCCTTTTTGGCTTTTCTGTCCACATTAGCGGTGGAATCGGAGATAATTTCGATGATTACATTGGGATATTTACCCCCTTCTCCCCAGACGACCCAACTTTTTCTGGGACGTTTCTCTGTATCTAAAACCACGAAAAAATCTGGTCCACAAAAATCTCGCTGTTTTAGTTGTCTTTCGTTATAATAAATAGTCAAATTGCCCGAGGCATAGTAATCGTTTCTATCTTGCCAGAGCCAATCAAGACAAGATAATAATAAAATAATTTGTTGTAAATGCAGATCACTTTCCAAGGGTGGTTCATCACTCCATAAATCGGTGGGAGGACAGACAATATCGGTAGCAATATCTAGGGTTGTCATCGTTTATAAACCCATTGAGTCAATTTGGGGTGATTCTAGCAACAAGCCACAATCAATACAATTATATTATAAGTCCGATCGTTTTGCTTGTATATAGGGTGTTAGGAGTCGGTTGGGGAAGTCAGAATATCATGACCTCAATTCCCTTAGTTGAAGGACTTATAAAAACCAGAGGAAAGCAACTAAAATAACAGTGAGAGTGGCGGCAAAAATGAGAGCGTATTCAATTTTCTTATTGATAATACCAATAACCATAACTAGGGTAATTGCCAGAAGAAACACACCGATATAGACTAGATTTTGAGAACCTGAATTAACTAAATTATTATTTAAAGTCGGTGTGGGTGTGGGAGTTTGTAGAATTGTTGATGAGAGACTAATCGTGGAGGTAATGAACATAAATATTTATGACTACCATAGAACTAATTTTATACAGTAAACCGGACTGTCATCTTTGCGAAGGGTTGCTAGAGAAACTAGAAAAAATCCGTCAACCGGAGTGGCAGTTAGAAATTAGGGACATTACCAGTCGAGAGGATTGGTTTAACGCTTATCAGTACGAAATCCCCGTCCTCTGTCAAAAACTGGCCACGGGGGAAAAAATCCTTCCTCGTCTTTCCCCCCGGGCAAATGCCGAACAATTGGCCCGTCTTTTAGCCAATAATTTAACCTAGGGGCTAATTACCCGGACTAGGAATAACGACCGGACTCGGAGAGGGAGAAGACTGGGCGACCGGTTGCGGTTTGGCTGCGGGTTGAGTTTGATACCATTTAAAGTGTTGGTAGGCCGTGCGCGATATTTGTTGAATCAGAGTCCTAGCGTTACTATCATTGTGGGGACGTTTGACCATCACTGCTCCTAGATAGCGTTTGCCGTTGGGCATATCAATAATCCCCGCATCCCCTAACATCGAGCCAATATCACCAGTTTTATGGGCAATATCGGCGGCTTTCTCGATACCTTGGGGCAGCAGGGTGCGAGTGCGCGTTTCCTGCATAATATTCAATAGACGATCGCGGGAACGTAAACTGAGTAATTCCCCTTGATTAACTTTTCCTAAGATTGTCACCAAATCTCTCGGACTTGTGGTATTGGTTCCTTCCAAGTCTGGTAAAGGGTTATTAATTACCGTACTGGTCAAACCCCAAGCTTGAAAACGCTGATTAAGAGCCTTTTTGCCGCCCATGCGCTTGATTAACATATTAGTAGCGGTATTATCGCTAATTACGTTCATTTTAGTGGCGGTTTCTAGGGCAGTATAGGTTTGATTCACTCCTAGATACTGCATATCTCCGGACCCACTGGCCAGGACATCCTTACTGGCCACAAGGGTTTCATCGAGACGAATTTTTCCCGCGTCCACATCCTCAAAAAAGGCCACCAGAATGGGGATTTTAATCGTACTAGCGGCAGCAAAAATAGTATCTCCGCGAAAATTAGCGTAAGCACCGTTATCGAGGTCAATAAATAAGGCTCCCGCCTGTAATTTCGGATATTTGACCGCTAAAGCCTGTAATTTCTGATTGAGGCTGCTGATATTTTCGTTGAAAACTAACGTGGTCGGTTTTGGGGTGACGGGTTGGGGAGTCGGGGAATTAGTAGCGGTGGGTTTTGGGTGTAGGGGTAATTTGCTTGGATCCACCACCGTTAAAACCGTACCAGCGATCGCACCTAAACCGACACCAAGGATAGAGAAGCGGAGAACCTGAAGGAGAAAAGAAGAGATTAGGTTAGGTTTACGCTGTTTTTTTGCCTTTTTAACCGGTAAAGACCTTTTTTGATTGTTTGAGTCCAGGGACCTAGGGGACTCAGGACCGGATTGGACTTTAGTAGGACGACGAGTTACTTGACGAGTCACGGTTTTCCTCAAGGGTATCCAGATTTATTATCGATCGCTAGGAGAATTTTTTTTCTTGCCCTTGAGACTATCAAGACCGAGAAAAAGTTGCCCGATACTTTCAATATGACCGATAATACCCCGCAGCAGGGCTAATTCCTCCACCGTGGGCCGGGCCCGATGATAAAATTGCCGGAATTTCTCCATCCTAGCGGCGGCGGTGTGGGGGTAAAGATAGCCAATTTTGAGCAAAAAGCTCTCCAAGTGCTGATAATAGCCTTCTAGAGCCTCAAAAGTGGCATTAGGGAGCGTTTCTAACCGGGGTTCGAGCCTATTTTCCGTCGCCATTTGGTACAGTTCGTAGGAGCAAACCGCCACCGCTTGGGCGAGATTGAGGGAGGAATATTGAGGATTAGCGGGAATACCAACAAAACGCTGGGCGTGGTTCAGTTCGCTGTTACTTAAACCCCGGTCTTCTGGCCCGAAAATTAGGGCCGATTCCAGGTTAGGGGTGAGTAACCAGGGTAAGGCGGTCCGGGGTGTTTCGAGGGGAGTATTCAGGTGACGGGGTTTCGAGGTGGTGGCAATGATGCGATGACAACCCTGCAAAGCTTCCCCAAGGGTGGCTACCCGTGAACAGTTTTCTAGGACTTCAATCCCGTGTACTGCCATGCGTCGCGCTTCTTCTGCAAGGATATCACAGGCGGGATTGACGATAATTAAGCGACTTAAGCCCATATTCCGCATAATTCTGGCAGTGGAACCCACATTTAAGGCTCCAGCTGGTTCGACCAAAATAATTCTCAGGCGATCGAGTGGGGAACTCTGATTATTTTCATCTACACTCATAGATAAGGCGCAGTTTTTGACTTTTTAATTTTAATCATGGCACGTCAGATATCGAAGTCCGATCTTCCCAGTAAAATTTGTCCCGTTTGCGGTTTATCCTTTACTTGGCGCAAAAAGTGGCAAAACTGTTGGCATGAGGTCAAATACTGTTCAGAACGCTGTCGTCGTCGCAAGTCCTCGGCCAATCAGTAAAAAGCCGAGAATTTTAACTATCAAATAGGCACTCTTGCAAAAGGCAATTTTTAGCTGAGGACTTAGATGGGTAATTAATTTTGCTTAGGTACTCTATTAGCTTTTAATTTTACGGCTAATTTAGTAAGCTGATATTTGGCTAAATTAACTTTTTCTTAAGAGAATCTGAATGCACATTGCCTGGTTAGGAAAAAAATCTCCTTTTTGCGGTAACGTTACCTATGGGCGAGAAGTGACTAATTCCTTGCTCGATCGAGATTATCAAGTCAGTTTTCTGCATTTTTCTTCCGAAAAACCCACCGTAAGCGATTGGCCCGACTTTTACGACGAAATCACCCTGCCACGTCTCTATAGTTCCCAAGTCTATACTATTCCCACCCTGAAATCGAGTCGGGTTCTACAGGATAAACTCAGGGAACTGAAACCCGATCTAGTTCATGCGTCCTTACCCCTGTCTCCCCTCGATTTTCTGCTACCAGAAATTTGTGAGTCTTTAGATTTGCCTCTGGTGGCGACTTTTCACCCGGCTTTTGATAGTAAAATTCGCAATCTCATCTCCAGTACCCAATTATTAACCTACCAACTACACGCCCCTTTTTTAGCTAATTACGATAAGGTAATTATTTTTTCCACCTCTCAACGGGATTTTTTAGTTAAATTGGGAGTTCCCGAAGAAAAATTAGCAATTATTCCCAACGGGGTTGATATTAATAAGTATTGTCCAGGACAATCGAATATTAAAGCGCAATATAATGCCGATTGTTTATTTATTTATCTCGGTCGGATCATGCCGGAGAAAAATGTAGAATCTTTATTGAAAGCTTGGAAAAAAACCAATTTAGGGGGTAGATGCAAACTGCTCATTGTTGGCGATGGTCCGTTGACTCCTTCCCTCAAACCTTTTTATGGGGAAGAAGATGGTATTATCTGGTTAGGTTTTATCGGCGATGAAAATAAACGAATTGAAATTTTGCGCGGGGTTGACGGCTTTATTTTACCCTCATTAGTGGAAGGTTTATCGATTTCCCTTTTGGAAGCGATGGCCTGCGGTGTTGCTTGTCTGGCTACGGATGTGGGTGCCGATGGGGAAGTGTTAAAAGGTGCGGGAATAGTTCTAGATACTAAAGGACTAATTACCCAATTAAAAACTCTCTTGCCTGTATTACGAGATCATCCCGAATTAACCACAATTTTAGGACAAAAAGCCCGTCAAAGAGTTTTAGACTCTTATACTCTTAGCAAAAATATTGATCGCTTACAGTTAGTTTATCAAGAAGTGTTAGCCCAAAAACAATCTTCTCTTAGCTACTTTCACTAAGGAATTTATATGACGATTGCCCGGACAATTTGCTTGGGATTTATGGCGGTAATTTTAGCGGGAACTTCCCTGTTAATGTTGCCTGTTTCTACCACTAGCGGCACTTGGAATGATCCAATTGTTGCCCTCTTTACCTCCACTTCTGCTGTCTGTGTCACGGGTTTAGCAGTGGTAGATACGGGTACTTATTTTTCTTTTTGGGGTCAATTATTTATCGCTTTATTAATTCAAGTGGGTGGACTGGGATATATGACCACTACCACTTTTTTAATGTTATTAATTGGGCGAAAATTTGACCTGAGACAGAAGTTAGCAATTCAAGAATCCTTCGATCGACCTTTCCTGCAAGGTAGTCAAAGTTTAATGAAATCAGTGATTGCTACTACTTTAGTTTTTGAGTTAACAGCAACTTTGGTTATGTTAACTGTCTTCGCCCAAAAGTATGATTTTAGATATGCGGTGTGGTTATCTTTATTTCATAGTATTAGTGCTTGGAATAATGCGGGTTTTGGCTTGTTTAAAGATAACTTAATGTCCTATCAGTCTTCAATTATTATTAACTTATCTATCACAGGATTGATCATTTTTGGAGGTATCGGTTATCAGGTAATTATCGAGTTTTATACTTGGTTTATTTACCGCTTTCAATATAAACGAAAAGGCTTTGTTTTTTCTCTTAACTATAAAGTTGCTATCAGCACAACTATATTTTTATTAGTGATAGGAACCTTGGCTTTTTTACTTACTGAACAGGGAAATGGTGACACTTTTGCTAATTTATCAATTAAAGATAAATTGCTGGCCGCTTGGTTCCAATCGGTAACATCGAGAACAGCAGGATTTAATACCATTGATATTGGTAAAATTTCCGTAGAAGGTTTATCAATTACCATGGCTTTGATGTTTATTGGTGCCAGTCCTAGCGGCACAGGGGGCGGTATTAAGACCACAACTTTTAGGATTTTATACAACTGTACCCGCTCGGTTTTAAGAGGCCGTGAAGAAGTTACTCTCTATCAAAGACGCATTCCCACGCCGTTAATTTTAAAGTCAATGGCGGTGGTTTTTGGTTCGGTTATAGCGATTATTATCTCCACCCTAGCTATCTCATTTGTGGAGACAGATTTTCAAATGATTCAACTGTTTTTTGAGGTAGTTTCTGCCTTTGGAACTGTCGGCCTATCTATGGGTATAACTGCCGCTTTATCACCGATTTCTAAGTTAATTATTGTTTTTATGATGTATTTGGGACGGGTAGGAGTTATACTTTTAATAGCGGCTATTATCGGCGATCCGAAACCAACAGTTATTAACTACCCCGAAGAAAACCTTTTAGTGGGATAATTAATATCAGTTATCAGTTATCAGTTATCAGTTATCAGTTTCTCCTGTCTCCTCACTCATTGACACTAGCATTTTAAATGCGTAACAGTTTAACTTCTTATGCAATCAATTAAATTTTTTAGTAGTATGCGTCCCCAAAATCGTCAATTTGCCGTCATCGGATTAGGCAGATTTGGGCGCGCTGTTTGTGAAACCTTACGCAAACAAGGTTATCAAGTGGTAGCGACAGATATTGACGAAGGATTAGTAGCACAAGCGTTATCTGATCGAATAGTAGATAATGCGATCGAGCTTGATTCTACCAAACCTAACGCTCTGCGAGAAGCGGGAATTTTTGAAACCGATACGGTGATTGTCGCTATTGGTAAATACGTGGAAGAAAGTATCATTACCACTCTCAATTGTAAGGAAGCGGGGGTTAATTTTGTCGCCGCTAAAGCCTCCACAGAAATCCATGGAAAATTACTCAAGAAAGTTGGCGCAGATTTAGTAGTTTTTCCCGAATATGATGCCGGTTGTGAGTTAGCACACCGTTTAACCAGACCATCAATTTTAGAACGATTTGATCTCGATCCCGAACATAGTATTGTCGAGTTAAAAGTCCCGGAGGCTTTTCACGGTAAAACCCTAGCAGAGTTAGAAATTCGTAATCGTTATGGGTTAAATATTGTCGCTGTCGGTAATGCGGAAAAATTCAAGATTAACCCCAATCCCCAAGAAAGATTACACAAGGATTTAGCCATGGTGGTAATTGGTTCTAACCGAGATATTCAGCGTTTACCGATGTAAAATTTAGTCAAATATTTGCTCTACTTAGTTTCTAATCATCTTTTTAGGTAGGAGAATTGTCAGAGCCTTTCTCTTGCCTTTTGCCTATTGCCTCTTGCCTTCAGAAACTGATAACTGATAACTGATAACTGCTTAATTTCCTCGCCAAAAGATAATCGAATTATTGAGAGGTTGGATGGTGGTACCGGGATAATAGAAAGCGAGAATTTGTTCAGGAGACCAACCCAAACGGGCTAAATTATAGGAACCAAATTGACTTAATCCTACCCCGTGGCCGAAACCGCCACCAATAAAGTTATAACCCTGAATCTGTCGATTGGTATCGTAGATAGGATCGATGTAGAATAGGGTACTGCGAGGCGGTCCCAAAGCACTACGCACCTCATTTTTATGCAGTTCCAAAATCCCCTTATCGGTTTGAATGGTCATAGTCAGAATCCGACCGGAAGGAGAGCGTTTAGTCACTTCCATCCATTGGATTTTCTGGAAGTCGGCCAGGGGATGTTTTCGCCGCGTTAAATAGGTTTCTAGGTCTTGACCCAAATCGGCTAAGGAAGCTTGTTTTTGCCAGCGAAAAACCCGTCGTCCCGTCTCATTAAAACCATCTTTAAGATTAATAAACTGGCGAAAAGTTGTCTCATTAGCGAGGGATTGTTTCGACAGATCCCAGACTCGATTAGGGGAGTCCACCACTGCCCGGAGATAAGGTCTTTCTTCCCCATCCCACACATCACTAAAGAGGGCAGTTACTCCGCCGGTGGTGGAGGAATAAAGGGCATCCACTAACTCATTTTGGTAGGTTAAAACCAGTCCTTGGGTGGATGCGATCGCTTGATCAGCCCGAGGATTAGTTCCCGTCAATCCATAATAAACTTGACAATGGGTATCGGCACAGAGTTCGTAATTATCGGCTTGAAAACGGCGGAGATTGCGGAGGGCGTAGGTACGGGCGATAATAGTTTGCGCCTGGGTGGCACTTTCTGGAGCATCATGACCGATTTCGTGGGGTACAACCCCGCGCAGGTAGGTTTCGAGGGGAACGTTATTAACTAGGGTAAAAGTGCCGTAGGCGTTGGGCTGTAGGCGCATAGTTCCCCCGTACAAACGTACCTGATCGGGGCTATGGGTAACTTGAATCAGGTTTTTTTGGCTCTCGATTTCCAATTCTTTGGGAAAATAGCGCACCCCGTTGATCTGGAAAGAAACTTGCGGCTTTTCTTTGAGTAAAACACTATTAATATAGGGTTGATTGTGGCCTTTTGCTTGCAAACTGGTCAGCAACCAACGTCGCACTAGGGGATTTTCATAAACTTCTCGCTTTGCCCAAACCTGCCAGCGTCCGGGTTGGGTAATTTCCACTTTAATGCCCATTTTTGCCCAGTTTTTGGCGCTATTTTCGGCGGTTTCAAAGGTGGCGTGGTCGCTCAAAATGACTTTTTCTTGGAGGATGGGAGAAGCGAGGGGACGGGGAATAACTTCTAATTGTAGGCGATTGGTTTGCAGGGTTTGGGATTGGCCATCTTCTCCCACCACGCGCAGGGTGAGATTATCACCACTGGTACTACTCAGGGTTAATTTTTCCTTGGCTTCATCGCCAAAACGTTGGACAATGCCCACTCTCAGAAGGACATCCTTGGCTATAGCGGCAGGAATTAGGGTTAAACTGAGCAAGATCGCCGCAGTTATGGAACCGATGCTAATTATTGGTTTTTTTTCCTTGATTTTTAGCATAAAGTCAAGTATCTGTTAATAAGTTTTCATAAAATTTGAGGATATTCAGAGATTATAGCAGCAAGCCGTTGGGGAAATGGGGAAATGGGGAAATGGGGAAATGGGGAAGTGGGGAAGTGGGGAAGTGGGGAAGTGGGGAAGTGGGGAAGTGGGGAAATGGGGAAATGGGGAAATGGGGAAATGGGGAAATGGGGAAATGGGGAATTTCAGCTAAAACCCTAAAACCCTAACACCCTAACACCCTAACACCCTAACACCCCAACACCCAACCACCAACAAAGCATCTAACTTCCCCCATCGCTGATAATGCGTAAACGTACCGTTTTTTGCCCACCCTCATCCAGTTCTACTTCGATCACTTCACTGGTTAAACTTTCCAAACAGGTTAACATCGATCGCAGATGGGGATTACTTGCTCCCGTATCCACATAGAGGCGATCGGACAAACTACCCAAACGTTTCCAAGTAGTATAAAGTTTAGCCACAGCCTGCTCTAATTGTGTGGCTTGTTTAACCAGATCCGCCGCCGTATTTAGACAATCGACGCGCAACGCTTCTTCTAGAGCCATTTCGATATCTAAATTACCCCGTCGGAGAGTTTGTACTTGGGCCGCCGCGTCGAGATATTTAGCTAAACTGCGTGCTTCCGAGGTGATTAATTTTACCGTATCTACATCGGGATTAGCGGCGATTTCTTGACGGAGAGTGTCGATATGAGTATCGGGTAACTTTTCTAATTCTTTCACTAGGGGAGCGAGATGACGCGCCGGTAAACTACCATCGCTGGCTTTTTCTTTCACTTCATCGGGTAGTAAATCTGAACTCATCGCTGTCCATTCATCGGCCAATTGTTTCACCTCCCGACGAGTAATTCTCTCCCCTTGTCGGGCTGCATCACTGACTAATTTTTGAATTTCGGGGGCGGATTTGGCCGTTTCTACGAAGGCGCGTTTACTAAAATTATTGATACTATCGGGATCCAGTTGTCCTTCCGCTAGGAGAGTATCGGCACTATTAGCCAATTGAATCAGAGCATAAGCTTGACTTTTAGTGATTTCTCGCTGTTTTAACCAGTTTAAAAAGCCCGTACCGCGACTATCACCGCCTTGCTTCTCCCGGTCGCGAATAGCTCGCAAAATTCGCCCCCGCCAGATTTCTGTTTGCAAATCAAAGCGATCGCAAACTTTCCAAAAAGAATCCAGTTGCTGCTGAAAGTCATGATCTTGGATAGTTTCATCTTCGGGATCCGGCAGTTGAAAGTTAAACTCTAGAGGCGTTTCAAAGGCATCAATGATCGCGGAGGTGTCGGAGGAGAACGTCGCAGCATCAACCATAGGATAGACTCGGCAGTTAATCAGGCATTTTATCTTAACTCGCTCTGGCAACCCCCGACAAGTCGATTAATCTTCAGCCACATATAGGGAAGTGGGGAAGTGGGGAAGTGGGGAAGTGGGAATTATGAATTAGGGATTGGGGGGACTCGGACTGGTGACAGGTGCGGGAGGTGTCGTCACCGGACTCGGACTGGTGACAGTTGCGGAAGGTGTCGTCCCGGTCGTGGGACTCGGACTGGTGACAGGTGCGGAAGGTGTCATCACTGGACTAGGATCGTTGACAGGTGCGGGAGAAATTGATGGATTGGAAGCGGGATGACGACCCAAGAATTGCCAAGCGATCGCAGCCAGCAAACCGAGAACACCGACGGCGATCGCTGCCACGACTAGGGGTGAAACGGTAGTGGGTGGGGGGGAAGAGGTAGGACTAGGAACCGAAGAAGACGCGGGGGGGGGAGTGGGTATTGCCGTTACCACTTCTTCCCCGGGGTCGGTGTCCCCGTTGTGATCAAAATCTTGGTCATTAAGATGGGGAATAATTCGTTCTTTGGCCTCAGCATAAATTAAAGGCCTGACAGTTTCAGCCGCAGGAACTACCCGACAATAAACTAGGGCGATGGTGGAGTTATCGTGACCGTTTTTCTGGTTAGCTAGTTGTAATAAACTTTCCCCCACGGCCGTCACGGTTTTCTCTCCTCGCAAAAGAGGCAGAATTTCACTGTCCCAGTATTGTTCTACCCGATCATAATCACTTAAACCATCGGAACAGAGGAGAAAAACACAATCTTGATCAACAATCAACCTCTGAACAGTGGGATGGAGATTAGTGGCACTACCCATGCCCAAAGCTTGCACCAAAGCCCCGGCGTTGGGATACTGTATGGCATCACGATAGAGGAGATAGCCTAATTTCACTTCCCGAGAAGCGAGATCATCATCTACCGTCACTTGATGACAACCCTGGGGGGTAATCCAATAGATACGGGAATCCCCCACATGAGCTGCGTACATTTCCTCAGCATGGCCAAAAGCCATAACTAGAGTCGTACCCATGCGCCGGCGGTCTTGTCTTGACTCCTGATCGTTGCGTTGACTGATCAGATCATTGGTGACACGAATCGCCTGTTCGAGGACAAGACTGTAACTATCGGGATAAAATTCAGTATCACTGGTGGGACTGGGATTAATTTCCCTAGGCAGGGTTTCGATCGCCAATTGAGCAGCGATTTCGCCCCCTTCCTGACCGCCGATACCATCACAGACAATCGCCAGGGGCTTGCCCTGAGCTTTGTCGAAGGGATTTTGACCATTAGTCAGGGTGATGGCCTGATTAGCCGGGGGATAACAGGCATCCTCGTTATGTTCCCGCAGCGGACCGGTATCGGTGCAGGTGAAAATCTCATAGCTGCGTTCTTGACCCGCACCGTAGTGCTGTAGTGCATAATCGAGAATAGCGATCAGGGATTCTGGGCGATCGAGATCACCGGATTCTAGCTCTTGGGTCAGGGATGCGAGAAAATCTTGAATATTAGCGGCTGCCGTCGGGATCAGACCAGCCCAGAAAGCCCCTAAATTTCGTAAATTGGGAGCGGTAGCCTCGTCTTTGCTTAATTCTAACAATTGCAGCAGCTGATTATTCACTCTCGTCAGAAAAGGGTTAAGCAGACTGGAAACCACAGCTTTTTTCTGGAGGGGATGCCAGAGTTTGGCCATTTGCCATAACCAGTGAATTTGTCTTAAATCGGAAGCTTGCGACCAAACCTCGTCCAGAGTGGGCAATAGTTCTGGATAAATTAATTCTCCCGTTTCATCGAGGGGAATAGTGCCGTATTCTAACAGCCAGATGTCCATATTTAAGCGTTCGTCGGGACTGGGAATATAGCCATAGACTTGGGGAATATGAAGATGGAATGGTAACAATTTTAGGTAGAGGGAGAGCCAGCTAGGAGGTTCTTCTGGCGATTGGGGTGCTTGAGCGGGTTGAGTATCAAGAACAATTTGTGGTTGTTTGACCAAATAACGATGATCAATTAGCTCGCCAACACGATAATAGCTTCTCACCCAATCACCCATCATCCATAAATAGCGCTTAACTAAAGGAGTACCGCATTTTTCACAGAATCTATTAGTGAGAGCGTTCGGGGATAGACAGGTTAGGTTTTGACATTGGAGGGTTATCACGGAATCCATGAAAACTGCTGACTCCTAAAGCGCGGTTAGTATAGGTTAATAAAATAGCGTGTTTTTACCCACGATGACTGCCAGTATATTGCAGTGTTTCCCAAATTTTACCCTTTGTCGCTCGATCGGAAATAATTAATGCTGACAGTGCCATCTCTATAGGTATGTCTGGGGTTGGGGAAGTGGGAATTATAAATTATAAATTATGAATTGGGGAGGTGGGGAAGTGGGGAAGTGGGGAAGTGGGGAAGTGGGGAAATTGAACTAAAACCCCAAAACCCTATCACCCCAAAACCCTATCACCCTATCTCCTGTCTCCTGACAGTTTTTAAATATTTTTCAACATCAGCAAAGAGCGAGTTTGAAAGCCGAGATTTTGGTAGAGATTGAGAGCATTGTCGTTATTGATGAAGACTTGTAAACCGACGCGGGTTTGTCCGCGACTTTTTGCCCAATCCTTAGCTCGATCGATTAGTGCGGTGGCGATACCTTGGCGACGATGCTGGGGATCGACGTAAATTAGAAAAATATGACCATAGCGATCGCCTGTCACCTGATCGACGGCACTCCCCATCCAGAGACAAGCGATCGCCGTTTGTTGTCCTTCGACGATCCACAGGGGAGTATCGAGGCAAAAAAACTGTCTGACTGTATCAGCTAGATGGCAGAGGTTTTTTTGTTCGGGAAAAAATTCTTCATAGGTGCGCGTGAGAAAATTAATGAGTAGATAGCGATCGCCCATTTTTCCCAGTCGCAGCTGATAATCTTTGGGAAGGTTAGCCATGCCAAGGATAAGAGAAAATTATGCCCAGGGATGGCTCGATCGGAGCGGGTGCCGCTAAATCTGCCGGCAAAAAAATCCGGATGCCAGTGGCAACCAGAGCAACTAAAAACACTAAGATAGTCAGGAACGGGGCGATATATTGCCGGAAAAAAGCCATAATTATTTGATCTCTAAACTGCTGTTTCTTCTATTTTAGGGATTGCCAGTTAGGATATCAGCAATTAAAAAAAATTCGCCCAAAAAAAGTGATCGGCATACCGATCACTACAAACCGACAACTAGACTATGACTAAACACCGATTAAATCTAACGAAGGTGCAAATAGGCCGCCTCTGCTTCTAATTGACGCACTAGAGCCTCATTTCCCTGCGCTCTAGCTACTTCCAGTCGGTGTTGCAAATTTCTGCGAAGTGTTTCTCTATGAGCGACGGTGGCCTGTGTTAGGACTTGCTGACGATTTTTGTTCATGATGGACAGACTTTTGAGCGACTTAACTTACCTTATATCTAAATCATAACATTCTCCTTGGTAAACTGTATCTTTAGCTACTGAATTTCCCATTAAGATTTATTAAAGCCGTTGGCCACCCTAGGAACCAGTCAATGACGGAAAAGACACTGATAACCCTTACTAGCGATTTTGGACTACGAGACGGTTATGTGGGCATTATCAAGGGAGTAATCGCAGGAATTGCCCCCCATGCTCGCACGATCGATCTGAATCATCAAATTTCGCCCCAAGACCTTTACTCTGGTCGTTTTGTCCTCCTGAATGCCTATCAATATTTTCCCCAAGGCACTATTCATCTGGCAGTTATAGATCCAGGGGTAGGAAGCAAAAGACGCGGGGTAGGGATTCGTTTTGCCGGTGGTTATTTAGTTGGTCCAGATAATGGTTTATTTAGTGGCATTTTAAGTCAATCTACCGCTATATCTGCCGTTAATCTCAATAATTCTTCCTATTGGCGCACTCCTAACCCTAGCACTACTTTTCACGGTCGTGATATTTTTGCTCCTGTGGCCGCTTATTTGTCCCGGGGAGTACCCCTAGAAATGTTAGGTGAGATTATTGATCCCGATAGCTTGCAACAATTAGCGATCGCTGTTCCGCAAATCGAGGAAGATAAAATTAGGGGTCAAATTCAATATATTGACATTTTCGGCAATTTAATCAGTAATATTCCCGATTATCTCCTAGAGGGAAAAAATTGGTCAGTGCAGTTGGGTCCAAAAATTATCCCCACAAAAAACACCTACAGTGATGTTCCTTCGGGGGAAATAGTCGCTTTTATCGGTAGTCACGGGGGGTTAGAAGTTGCCGTCAATAGTGGCAGCGCCCAAAAGCAATTACACCTAAATATTGGCGATGCGATCGAGGTTAGAATAGATAGGAGTCAGTGATCAAAACTGATAACTGATAACTGATAACTGATAGAGCCTTTTAATCAATTCTCATACTAATATCTAACCAAGTAGAACGGGTAATTGGGGCGCTAGTGGAAATATAATCTACTCCTGTTTCGGCAACGTTGCGAATGCGATCGAGGGTAATATTTCCCGATGCTTCTATTTTGGTTTTACTATTAAAATTGCGGATCATCTCCACAGCAGTTTGCATCATCTCTAAATCCATATTATCTAACATAATGATCTCTACCTGCTGCTGTAGGGCCTGATTCACTTCTTCTAATTGGCTAGTTTCTACCTCAATTGTGAGAGGATAGGGCATATTTTGCCGTACACGACGCACTGCTTCCTCGATGCTGCCGGCTGCTTGAATGTGATTATCTTTAATCATAATTGCATCATCTAACCCCAAACGATGGTTAATAGCGCCACCGATACCGGAGGCATATTTTTCTAAAATTCGCAATCCGGGGGTAGTTTTGCGAGTATCCACCAATCTTGTCGATAAATCGGCAATTTTCTCCACATATTTGCGAGTTTCACTAGCAATCCCACTCAAGCGCATGGCAAGATTTAAAGCGACTCTTTCCCCGATTAACAGCGCATCGAAGGAACCCTCTATCTCGGCAATAACTTTAGACTTAGGGCAGAATTCCCCCTCGGCAACGGTGGGGGTAAAGTGAATAGTGGGGTTAAGTAGTTGAAAAACTCGTTCAGCTACGGGTAAACCGGCAATAACTCCCGCTTCCTTGGCAATCCAACTAGCTTGACCGATTTTAGCATGACCGAAGAAAATTGCTTGGGTGGTGCGATCGCCTCTACCGAGATCTTCTCGTAACCAGTTTTCTAACAAGGGATCAAGAACTAATAGGGGCGGTAACATAGAATTTATCGAAACAATCGGGACGTATTTATTTTAAGTTTAGGAATATTTGACCTTTTTGTAAACTTTTTTTAATCGAAACTTATCCCTTCATAGATTAACTCGATCGCACAGTGAAAATCGAGACTAGATAGAATAATTTCTTCCCCTTGACTATAAGCGCAGTAAAACCAAATTTTATCTTCACCGCGACGATAAACCTCAACACTGATCGATTCAGGATCGACTAAAACGTATTCTTGTAAACTAGGAATCTGACGATAATATTGTAACTTTTTAGTGCGATCATAGTTTCCTGTGCTAGGGGAAAGCACTTCAATAATTACTTGTGGGTGTTGAATAAAATTACGAGATTCTCTATCCCTAAAATCGCAACTAATCACCAAATCGGGATAAAAATAACGACTATTATTAGCTTGTACTTTCGCATCAGATACATTGACTCGACAGCCTCGCGGACGGAGATGAGAATATAAAGTTCTGTAAAAATTTAGGGTAATATCATTATGAGGCAGACTACCCCCAGTCATGGCGATAATTTCCCCATCAATATATTCATGGCGACATTCCTGTGTAGCTTCCCATTCTAGATACTCTTCCGGGGTCATTCTTTCTGGGTATTGAGGTTGAGCGATCATTTTTCTTTTTCCTTGTCAACTAACTAAATTAATATCCCATTTCCTTTTTATGTTATACCATTTTCTCAGCCGAAGATTGAAGAATAGTTATAATTAAGCGGTGACTGATTACCCTAATGATAAGATGGAGAGAGAAAGCATTATTGTCGCAGGTCGCTAAGATGACGAAAACAGTTGCCGATATCATGACTCCCAATCCCATCACCGTCACCGCTAACACTTCTCTGTCCGAAGCAGTGAAGATTTTGGCCGAAAAGCGGTTTAGCGGTTTACCCGTGGTGGATGACAATATGCGACTGATTGGGGTTATCTCCGAAACTGACCTTATGTGGCAGGAAACGGGAGTAGAAGCTCCTCCTTACATTATGCTCCTCGACAGCGTCATCTATCTACAAAATCCTAGCCGTCACGAGAAATTACTCCATAAAGCTCTCGGTCAAACCGTGGGGGAAGTAATGACCGATAAACCTATTAGTATCACGGCTGATCGCCCTTTGAAAGAAGCGGCCTCGTTAATGTATGATCGTCATGTGCGTCGTTTACCGGTGATTGAGGAAGAAACCCACAAAGTAATCGGTATTATCACTCGCGGCGATATCATTCGCGATATGGCAAAATCGGAAGCATAATGGCTTTTCTAGGGCAACAATTAACTAAAAGATCTTGAACAAATGAATCAATCTCAAGAAACGGTTACTTATTCCCTAGAAACTATCTTGATGCGGATTGAGGGAAAAATCGATTTAGCTGGGGCAATTGTGAAAACTTTTTTTCCCTCGATCCCCCCTTATTAAGGGTCATATCTGACAATTTTTAACACCTATCTACTTAATCCCTAAATTCTTATTTCCCTGGCAATTTCTCTAAAAACTATCAGGATGAAGCGCCGTCAATTTCTCACTACTACTGCCCTAACTGCTGTTAGTTTTTCTCTAATTCCTAGAAAAGTTGTTAGTAATAATTTTCCTCTAATTAAACCGCCACATCTACAACTGGGGGATGGAGTGGGTATTATTAGTCCGGCGGGGGCAACTTTTAAAGAAGATGATTTGAATATAGTCATTGAGGCTGTTAAAGCTTTAAAATTAGTCCCAAAAGTTGGTCAACACGCTTTAAATCGTTATGGTTATTTAGCTGGTAAAGATAGGGAGCGAGCATCGGATATAAATCGATTTTTTGCCGATGATAATATTGCCCTAATTTTACCAATTCGCGGCGGTTGGGGCAGCGCTCGTTTATTACCTTATCTTGACTATGATTTAATTCGTCGTCATCCTAAAATCATCTGTGGTTTTAGTGATATAACTTCTTTATTATTGGCTATTTATGCCAAAACTGGTTTAGTTACTTTCCATGCTCCCAATGGCTTTTCTAGTTGGCGCACTGCTCAAACTGAAAGCTTTCGACAAGTTTTATTTTCTGGGGAAAAGTTAACTTTTAGAAATCTTCCCGATCCCGATGATGCTAATCGTTTAATGCAGGTAAAAAATCGCATTCAAACTATTACTAAAGGTCAAGCCAAAGGTAAATTAATCGGCGGTAATTTAACCACTTTAGCATCAATAGTTGGTTCTCCCTATCTACCAGATTTTACCGGAGCCATCCTATTTTTAGAAGATATTGGTGAAGATATTTATGAAATTGATCGACTGTTAAATCAATTAAAATTAGCGGGAATTTTCGATAATTTAGCTGGATTTATCTTCGGTCAATGTAGCAATTGTAGTGCCAATAGTGACTATGGTTCCTTGACGTTAGAAGAAGTGATCAGAGAATATATCCAACCCTTAAAAATTCCCGCTTGTTTAGGTTTAATGATCGGACATTTGGAAATTATTGAAACTATTCCCATTGGTATTGCAGTAGAATTTGATGCTAATCGGGGAACAATTACCATGTTAGAATCGGCGGTTAGTAAACCCTAAAAGCTGATTACTGATTACCGATAACTGAAAAAGCTAATTAGGGGCTGCTGAATAAATCTAAAAACCTTGTTGGATAAGGCTTTTAAACTTTTTTTTCCTCAAAAAGTGCCGACCATTGGAGGGATCGGGGGTAAAATTCCTGGACTTTTTCCCTGAACATTATACCATTTCTCTAAATGAAAACTACACATCGAATTTAAGTCACCCTTTTTAAGGGGGATTTAGGGGGATTAAACTTCTGTAGTCAGACTTTGGAGAATTGGTATTAGGTAACTGACTACCTCAAAATCGGTAAAACCCCACACCCCACACCCCACACCCTGCCCGCACGAAAAACTTTTTGCCGCAAACCCTAATTACTGTCGCGGTTGTACGGGGAAACCTTGACGCTGAAGCATTTCCGCCGCATCTTGGCCCGGTTGATAGTTGATACCGAGGGTAGAAGTGGCCGAATCTTCGATGATTTTGGGAGTGAGGAGAATAATCACCTCACTGCGACTATTACTATTGTTACGACTGCGGAATAAAGCCCCTAAAATGGGAATATCGCCTAAAATCGGCACTTTTGTCTCAGAACTTTGTTGTGTTTCTTGGATAATCCCGGAAAGAATTAAACTCTGTCCATCCCGGAGGCGAACTAAACCAGAAGTTAATTCCCGACGAATCAGAGGAGTTAGGGTGTTACCAGAGTTGACACCACCACTGTTAAATTCGATTGGCGGACCGGGAGAAGCAACGGTAGGGCTAACAGAGAGGGAAATAAAGCCGTTATCATCCACCTGATCGACGTTTACCGCTAAAGTTAAGCCCGCATCAGCCAACACAGGAGTGATAGTCCGCACCCCACTGAGCGGATCTACTTCCGTCTGCACACTTTCTAGCACTTTCTGAGTTAGCTTAACGGTGGCCTGTTGACCTTCCTGCACCACCAGGGAGGGATCGGTGAGAATCTTGGCATTTCCTGTCTGAATTGACGCTTGCAGGGTCATCAGGAATTTTTGGGGATATTGGAATAGGCCGGGTAAAGCATATTGTAAATCCCCCGGAATAATAGCAATAACGTTGCCATCCGCATCTCGAACAATTTCTTGCCTTCCAGGAGTGGCCGATACACCTGGTTGAAAGGGGTTATTAAAAGTACCAAAATTAGGACGAGCATAGGGATTGGTCGGAATAGCAGTTAATTCACCAGTTATAGGATCAAAAAAATCTGTGTTCGATTGTCTGATGTTGCTAAAAGGGGCGTTTTGGGGGTCAAAGAAGGGTTGTAGGGTAGGTGTTCCCTGCCCAGAGAAAAGGTTATTAATCGGCACAATTGGTTGTGCAAAAGCCCCTTGTCTGCCGACAGTCTGACTACTGGGTGGGTTGATATTGCCAAAGTTCACCACTGCCGCTCCGTTATCTTGAACAAAGAAACCATCGTTAAAACCAAAGGAAAAACTACTGCTAAAACGGTCTGTATTGAGCAGGTTGACATCGATAACTTTGACGTTAACCACCACCTGACGGCGACGAGCATCCAGTTGGGTTAATAAAGAGGTGGCGATCTGGACTTGCCGCGCTTCGCCGATTAAATTGATAGAATTAAGGCGATCATCGGCGGCAATTCTTAAACCGGTTAAAAGTAGGGCAGCTTTTGAGCCTTCTGTCTGTTGGGGTGTTAGTGCTTCTAGGGTGGGAGGAATATCCCGGCGACCGATGACTCGTCCGGTGAGGGGATCGACGATATCCTCGGTTTGGGTAACTAAACGCTGGTATTCTGCCCCTTGGGTGGCAAGGAAAGTGGCGGCGGCGATAGCTTTAACTTGATTGAGACGCAGGGTGCGGCTAATCAAATTACGAGCGCCTTGGGGTAATTGCGCCCCGACAAAGATGGTTTTACCCTGACGGTTGGCCTGGAGTCCAGAAATTAACAAGACGGCGTTAAAAATGTTTTCCACCGATTCGTCAGTAAATTCCAAGGAAACTGTCTGAGTGGTGGCGTTAGCTTCCCCCTGGGCGCTGGTGAAAACGACGTTATAACCGGCAATGTTAGCAAGGGTCATTAAAACTTCTCTAGCAGGAGCTTCCCGCAGTAAAATGCGAGGTACGGTGATATTACGCTCGAATTTGACTTTTTCGGCACTAGCATCGATATTAGAGATGGCAATATCTCCCACCGGTGGGGCGACGGCCCGGGGTAGGGTGGGGGCGCCGGGGGCTTGAGGTATGCCTTGAATGATAATTTCGGGGTTGGGAACCATGGGCGCACTTTGGGCGAGCAGTTTTTCACTGGCTAAAATGCGATCGCTGATTTCCTCTTCTACGGCCGCGGTTGAAGGGACAAGCTGATTTGGCGATTTTTGTAAAGTTTCTTTACTAAGCCCTTGCGAAAATTCAATTTTTGATGTACCTGATTTTAACTCTGAACCATGGAAGGAAATGTGGGTTTCGGCCAAGACGCTCAGGGGAGCCATCAATAAAAACGAGGCAATTGGCGGGATAAATAGGACATAGCGGGACGGATTCACTTTAACTTCACTCCTCAACAATTACGCGATTCAACGGACAAAAAACGCAATACTCACACCAGATTGAAGACTATTATTGGGACGGACTAGCGGGGGGTTGACCCTCGGCGGGGGGTGGTGGTGCTAATTTTGCCAATTCTTCAGCACTGAGAGGAATAATCACATCGAGGAGAAAGGTGGTAGTCACGGGTTTATCGCCTTGGGGAACGATAGTGGCTTTATTTTTGCTGGTACTAATCACTTTAATCGTCGATCCTTGCTTTTCCATTTGGGTATTGAGACTGTTCAGCAAAATGAGCGGCTGTAATCTTTCTAAATCCCGAATAACCTCTTGAGTTTTAGCATAGTTCCCTTCCATCTTGACGTTAAAAGTTTGACGTTTGAGCTTATTATTAACCTCACTACCGAGGGAACCATCGGAGACCACCACCGGTTCTAATCCTTGGGGTTGAAAACTAACCAGCTTAACATCGCGAGACTTAAAGATATTACTAACATCTAAGAGAATAGTGCTTAAGTCCCTTTCTTTAGCAAAAAGCGAGAGAATTTTCTGTTTAATAGCTTTTTTTTGTTGTAACTGACTCTGGATTTTTTGGAATTCTGAAAATTCGAGACGGCTTTTTTGTTGATCTAGCAGTTGTTTTTTGTTGGCTGCATCGGTTTGCAGTTGCTGCAAGGTATTATAAGCGGGCATCACCCAGTTAAAAAGCAGATAGAGGGAGCCAAATAAACCTAGCATAGCGGCAGCGATGCCACTATTACGGGGAGTAAAAGTTATCCCGAAAGCGATAGGATACTCCTCAAATTCCTCTAATTTCAGCTTCTCAAATTCTTCGTTAAAAGTCATGGTTGAATGGCTCCTTGACGTTTGAGAGTATTAATCCTAGTGATAACTCCGATCGCTCCATTCTGGGCAAGATTGGGCAGTTGTTCAGTAGCGGGAGTATCACTTAATTGGGCGGTGATCACAAATTGAACCACTTGGGGGAAAGTAATATTAATATTTTTGTACTGATTGTCCACCTCTACGGGTAAATCGGCCAGGGCAGCACTTTCGATCGCCGTTTTCTTCCCCTCTAAAAAAGGAGAAGCTTGCAGGGTTAAGAGATAATCATTGACTGCTTCGTAATTACTGGCAAAACCACTGATTTTTAAGCGAGTAGCCGGATTGGGTTGCCCTTGATTGGGGTTCGCGGGAACCTCCACCTGTTGCACACTATTTAACTGCACAGTAGGAGGAGTTTGTTGGCGAATTTCTTGGAGAATGGCTGACCAAGGCCTAATCTGATTGAATACACCCACCAGAGCTTTATTTTCTGCTTCTACCGCTTTTAGTTCCCCTCTGATGTCTTCTAGTTTTTTACTTTCGACTTGTACTTGACCTAATTCCCCGTCCAGTTGCTGAATTTTGGCCTGAGTTGCGCCAGTTTTCCAACCGACGGTTACACCGAGTAATCCCGTCAGTGCCAATAATCCGGCCCCCACTCCCCCACCGATGAACAGGGGTACTTGTTTACTCAGGTTAATAACGGTGGAAATCTCGAAGTTAGAGGTTGTTTGGACTGTTCGGTTAAGATGGCGATCTTTGAGAAAATTAACGTCAAGACTGTACATAATTTTTGTCTATACCTCCCGCAATCCTAAACCGAGAACTGTTCCTAATCCCGGTCTTTGGGTATTAGGAATCTCTTGATTGATATCTAAGTTCAGGGCTGCGATCGGATCGATGGGCATGGTAGGGATGCTAAGACGTTGAGTAAAATATTCATCTAGTTGTGCTAAACCGCCCCCGGGACCGGCTAAAAGTAACTGGACAATTTCCATTTCCAGTTCATCACTTTGGTTAAGATAGAAATTAATTGATCGCCGCAATTCATCGGTTAATTCCCCTAAAACCCGCATCAGTGCCGCAATCCCGGCGGTGGTAAAGGTTCTGGAAGCACTAGTATTGGTGCCAAGACTATCAAAGGCAGTAGTCGGGATTGTCATCCCCAAAAGAATCTCAGGACTGCGCGAACTGGGCAAATTCATCGCCCTAGAAATGGCATTTTGTAACTGGAAAGTGCCGATGGGGACAGTGCGGGAAAATTGGGGAACGCCTTCCACCACGATGGCAATTTCCGTGTTATCAAATTCTATATCGACAATAACGGTAGCTTCATTGGAACTAAACTGTCGCAACTGATCGCGAATCGTCCGAATTAGGGCAAAACTATTAATTTCTAGCACATCTACCTGTAATCCTGCCCGTTGCAGGGTTTCTATATAAGCATCGGTGATCTCCCGACGAGTAGCTACCAGCAAAACCTGCACCTTTTCGATGCCGTCTTCATCCTGAAAGTAGCCTAGTTTTTGGTAGTCGATATCCACTTCCTCCCGCGGATAGGGAAGGTATAAATTAGCTTCATGATTTAAGACCAGATCGCGCAATTCCTCCTCGTCCAATTCCGAGGGAATAGGGATAATCCGGATAATTGACTCGCGCATGGGGACAGCAGTAGCGACTCGTTTTCTAGTAATTTTATTTTCCTTGAGGACTTCTTGGATTAATTCCGCTAAAGCGACGGGATCGACGATTTTTCCCTCCTCAAAGATGCCTTCTGGGATATCCGACGAACAATATTTAACTAATTTATAATTTTGTTTCTGTTTGGCGATCTGAGCCACGTTAAGGCGCTCTGGGGTAATCTCTAACCCAATACCTTGAGTTTTTTTTGTCAATAGCTTCTTAAAAAAACTTACCATACATTTTCTGGGGCAGCTCTAAGGGAATTGGTGATCAACAAAGCCAATAATCTTGATCTTTTCACCTGATTTTATCTAGTATCGCTCAAGGCAGTAAATCAGTCTATAAACGATCCTAACTGGGTAAATTACCCAGAACAGGTGAAAATCGAGGGGGAGAGAAGCTATTTCTGCACTAATATTAACCTGATTATCTGTGTTCAGAGCGAGGTTAATCTTGACTGGGTGAGGGGAGAGGAAGCACCTATTGATGATGATATTGTAATCAATTTTGCTGAAAGAACCAAGTCCAAGCTAAAAATTGGCCATTACCCCCCCCTTTTTTTTCTGCTCCACTAGATCAAGTCAGCTTTCCCTAGTTAGAGTACCCAAATAGATCCAGAAAAATTCAAATTTTATCGACACTATTTTTTCTTGACTCCTAGAAATAGGCAATCAAAGGCTTCTGACGGGCGTGATTTTCGCGTATAATTAGGAGTTTGCACAGTGACAAAAGAAGTTAAGGAGCGAGTTCGATGGCACGAATGTACTATGATGAGGATGCCAATTTAGATTTATTAGCGGGAAAAACGATCGCTATTATTGGTTATGGTTCCCAGGGTCATGCCCACGCATTAAATCTCAAGGATAGCGGCGTTAATGTGATTGTTGGTCTATATCCCGGCAGTAAATCGGCAATCAAAGCCAAAGAAGCCGGTATTCCGGTTTATGATGTGGCCGAAGCCGCTAAAATTGCCGACTGGATCATGATCCTCTTACCGGATGAAGTGCAGAAAACGATTTATCTCAACGAAATTGCCCCGAATTTAAGCGAAGGCAAGGTGTTATCTTTTGCCCACGGCTTTAATATTCATTTCGGCCAAGTGGTTCCCCCAGATAATGTCGATGTGGTGATGGTCGCCCCCAAAGGACCGGGCCATCTCGTCCGTCGCACCTACGAACAAGGTCAAGGAGTCCCCTGTTTATTCGCCGTCTATCAAGATGCTACCGGCCAAGCACGCGAGCGGGCGATGGCCTACGCTAAAGGTATCGGTGGCACTCGGGCCGGGGTTTTGGAAACCACTTTCCGCGAGGAGACAGAAACCGACCTTTTTGGCGAACAAGCAGTATTATGCGGCGGTTTAAGCGCTTTAATTAAAGCTGGCTTTGAAACCCTCGTGGAAGCTGGTTATCAACCCGAATTAGCCTATTTTGAGTGTTTACACGAGGTAAAACTGATCGTCGATCTGATCGTCGAGGGCGGTTTGGCCAAAATGCGCGATAGTATTTCCAATACAGCCGAGTACGGTGACTACACTCGCGGTCCGCGGGTGGTGACGGAAGCGACTAAGGCCGAAATGCGGAAAATCCTCCGGGAAATTCAATCGGGACAATTCGCCAGAGAGTTTGTCCTCGAAAATCAAGCTGGTAAACCGGGTTTCACCGCTATGCGTCGTCAAGAAGCAGAACATTCGATCGAAGAAGTCGGTCAGGATCTGCGGGCGATGATGAGTTGGCTAAAACGCTAGTTCGCTTTTTTTTCGCTGTCGGGTTGGACGCAACGCAGGAATTCTTCCCGTTGAGTCCGCCCCTACACCCCACACCTCACACCCTGTCCCCAGGAAAAACTTTTTCAGCAGCTCCTACCTAGTAGATCGCCTCTCGTGATTTGACCAAACCGATCGCCCGTAAACCGGCAATGACACCACAACCGATCACCATACCGACGAAGGAACGAATCAGATTTTCTACAGGAATGATCGGAATTAAAGCGATCCAGACTTCTTCGGGCCAGTTAAAAATCGAGTAGGTAATGGCCACGGCCCCTAAATGGGAGAGGCCGCTGGCGGTCCAGGTACCCCCAAAAATTCCCGCCGCTACTAAGGCCAAATTGCTACCCTTAATCCAATGGGTAAAAAGAGTCCGGGTTGGTAGGATAAATAATACCAAGGCCGACCAATCGACGAAAGCCCCGGCGATAAAGACTCGTGGCGAAATGCCGTTCAGTCCGATCGCCCGGTTAGCGTAGATAAACAGGGGAATCAGAAAAATTAACGTCAATCCTAACCACCAATAACGGCGTTTTTTGCCTAAAACCATCGTTCCCGCCGCAAAACTAGACAAAATCGCCCCAAAGACCGAAATAGCGGGAATTCCTGCCGTGTAGGGGGCAAGGAAAGCCCCAATTAAGGACCCAATGCCACTAGCGATCGCCCCAGCGATCGGGCCGAGTAACCAACCCAAGAGGGGAAAAACCGCTTGACTGAGGGGCATACTACCGCCGGAAGCGAGGACAATGGAGAAGGGAATAAAAGAAAGGGTAGTGACAATGGCCGCTAAGACGACAATATAGGCGATCGGCGCACCATCAATAGCGGCACTACTGACAGCTTCCACTTTGCGTTCTTCCCCTTCGGGGATAATATCTAGGGTCATAGATGAAAGGGTAATTCTAACTTTTCTATCATCCTCTGGTTTTATCCGCTTCGGGCAGTTATTGACCAACGTTATAGCAGCGGATTTGAGCAAGCGGAAAGGAGGCGGTCGGCGCATCCCCACCAGTGTACGCTTCTGTGGGGACTTCCTCTGCCATATTTTCCTTGGCCAAGAATCTTAATGATATTTTAAGATTTTTTAAAAAACTGTCCTTGGCCGAGATGAACGTATATTCTATAGGGGAGCGAGTATAAGTTATTATTCCCGTTCGATCGCCCCCAATTCTCTGGAGATCAGCACCCATGCTTACTTTGCTCCGTTCTCTGCTATTTTCCACCCTATTAAGTTTTGTTGCTCCCGTCCTCTTGGTGGGTTCAATTTTAACTGCTTTATTGGCCACCAGTCACGTCCCCGGCTTTACTTGGGTTTGTCAGGCGGGTTTTAGCCAAATCCTGCAATTTTTAACCATTTTCGGTGACGGTTATCCCCTACAAGGAATGTTAACCATCGCTGTTACTTTTGCTTTTGTTGGCAGTTTATTCGATTTATTTAACTTCTACGTCTATCAAACCAATCGGGGACAGTAACAGACAAAGGGTGATAGGCACTGTCTAGAATGGGAATGAGGTTTTTATGGGATCGAATCGTCTATGCGCCCTATTTTCTACCGTTTTTGGCTATTAACAATAATTTCTCTGCTGCTGAGCCTGAGTATCGGGATTATCAATCCCCAAACCAGTTTCGCGCTCTCGTGGATGGATTTACTTTTTCGGGGTGTGCAAGTTATTCAACTCTCCACTATTTCTCCTCAGCAGGAAGTCGCCATCGGTAGGCAGATTAATCAAGGTTTATTAGAATCAGGTAAGGTGAAACTGTCCAAAGATGCCAGAATTAACCAATATGTCCAGGAAATCGGGCAGCGATTAGCCACAACTAGCGATCGCCCTGACCTTCCCTACACTTTTCAAGTGGTGCGCGACAATAGCATTAACGCCTTCGCAACTATGGGTGGATTTGTCTATTTACACACGGGATTGATTAAAACTACTGATAATGAGGCAGAATTAGCCAGCGTCATTGCCCATGAAATCGGCCATATCGTCGGTCGTCATTCTATCACCCAATTACGCAATACTGCCCTCGCCCAAGGACTTCTCAGTGCGGCGGGATTAGAGACAAAAACTTGGGTACAATTGGGGGTTAATCTCGCCTACAGTTTGCCAAACAGTCGCAAGGATGAATTAGAAGCGGACCGACTGGGTTTAAAAAATTTGGCCAAGGCTGGTTATGAACCCACGGCGATGATCTCCTTTATGCAAAAATTAGCACAACAGGGGGGTTCTACCCCGACAATTCTCAGCACCCATCCAGCTACAAATGATCGCATTGTAGCACTGCAAAAACAGCTTAATTCGGTTAATAACTAGGGTTTGCTGAATAAAATCTAAAAACCTTGTTGGATAAGGTTTTTAGACTTTTTTTCCCTCAAAAAGTACCGACCATTGCAGTGATTGGGGGGGAAATTCAGGTACTTTTTCCCTGAAAATTAGGTAATTGACCCCGGCGGTTCGACGGGCTCACCGTCCACTCGACTGAGCTCGCCGAACGTCCTCAAAATCGGTAAAACCCTACAATATCAGGCTAAACTAAATTATCAGATCGAAGACTACTTTAACGAAGGAATTCTTGATTTTGAGGCTATCTTAGCTGACTTTAAGCCTTTATTCTCCACTCGCTTCGATAATTTTGCCACTCAGAGGATTAAGTATCGCTTAATTGATCGCATCCGTCAGATTAGTCAAGCATTCGGCCATAATACTTGGAGCCTACTACTTAATTCTACTGGAGCGCGTCTCACCCAAGCTCTCCAGGCGAGGGGATTAGTGGGGGAAACTCTCGAAAATTACCTTTTAGCTTGGGATTACTATAAAGAAATTTAGGCGTTGTCAAATTGAAAGATGCTCCGAATCAGCTGGGAACTGAAATTACTCTGATAGCAAGGATTGCATGGCATCTTTCCTCTTCTGATCTGACAACGCCGATAAATCAACAGGGATTCTCAATTCGCTCGGGAAATGTGCGTCACCAGGGCCGCCGATTGTAGGATGGGGGTAGTGGTGACGGAATCCGTCGCTAGGGTAAAGAGAGGATTGGAAAGGATACCGGCCAGGGAAGTGGCCACTAGGGAGAGGACAATACCCACCTGTAGGGGACGCATCCCGGTAAGGGTCCAATTGATAACGGGGTAATTTTTCACCGCATCGGACATCTCTTGGGGTTCCTTGACCACCATCATTTTGACCACACGGATATAGTAGTAAATCGAGGCCACACTGGTGACTAAACCAACGAGGACGAGAGCATAAAGTCCCGCTTGCCAACCGGCCCAGAATAGATAAATCTTACCAAAGAAGCCCGCTAGAGGCGGAATTCCCCCCAAAGACAGCAGACAAATGCTTAAACAGAGGGTTAGGAGCGGATCTTTCTGGTAGAGTCCCGAATACTCAGCGATCTGATCGGTTCCGGTTCTCAGAGCAAAGAGAATCACGCAGGCAAAAGCCCCTAGGTTCATGAACAGGTAAATTAACAGATAGAAAATCATGCTAGAGTAACCCGCGTCAGTACCGGCGGTTAAACCAATCATGACAAAACCCGCCTGACCGATCGAGGAATAGGCTAACATCCGTTTCATGCTAGTTTGGGCCAAGGCGACCACGTTGCCGAGGATCATACTCAAAATTGCTAGAGCGATAAAGATAAACCGCCATTGTTCGCTGACTAGACCGAAAACCGTCACTAATAGGCGAATTGCTAGGGCAAAACCGGCCGCTTTGGAACCTACCGAGAGGAAAGCCACCACGGGAGTGGGTGAACCTTCGTACACATCAGGAGTCCACTGGTGAAAGGGAACCGCCGAAATTTTGAAGGCGATACCGGCAATTACAAACACTAATGCGATCGCTAAGGCCAGGGACTGACCACCGTTAACAGCGGTTAATTTTTGGGCAATGGCACTTAAACTGGTTTCACCTCCGGATAAACCGTAGAGAAGGGAAACACCATAGAGGAAAATCGCCGAGCTAGAAGCTCCAATTAACAGGTATTTTAAAGCGGCCTCGTTCGATCGAGGATCCCGCTTCATGTAACCGGTCATTAGATAGGAGGAAATACTGAGCATTTCTAGGGAGATGAAGATCATCACCAATTCACTAGCACCGGATAGGAACATTCCCCCGATAGTCGCGGTGAGCATAATGGCCAAGAATTCCGCTAGGGAGGTTCCCGCTTGTTCCACATAACGCACAGACATCAGCACTGTGGAGGCGGTAGAAAGAGCAATAATCCCCCTAAAGACGATACTGAGATTATCGCCCTCAAAAGCCCCTAAAAAGGCCACCGGTTTCGGATTGTCCCAGGTAAAATAGAGAGCAACCACAGCAGCGAGCAGACCAGCGATCGCAACGTAGGGCAGCCAACTTCTGGCACTTCGTCCCACGATTAAATCGCCGATTAAAATCACCATCAGGGTAATAATCAGGATTCCTTCGGGCCAGATAACGCCGGCGTTTAGCTGACTGGCAACAAGACTAGAAAAATCCATATTGATTGAGGTTAAAGGAATTTGAAGTTAAAAAAGGCTTAATACAAGCTTAGGGCATTTGATCAGTGATTCAGTGATCAGTTATCAGTGATCACTGATCAGGTGTGAGTTTTCAGGGTACCGATCGCCGCTATCGAGTCAAAATATCTAAAAAAACCAGATAAATTTGATATAATCTTAGCTTTTATGGGCATTATATTTGTCTATTGTCTTTTTTATCCTCCTGTCTCTGATTCTCCTCTGCAAAGGGAAAATCTTTGATTTTTGCAGCAGAGCTAATTTCTGATGGTGACAAGTTGTCACCGAAATGTATCCACGTTAACAGGGAAAAAGTGAAAACTCAGGAAATCATGACATAGACTGGCATCGTTAGTTGTCATTGAAGGATTCTGGTAAAATCAGGCTAGGGGAAACACCCGAAAAATCAATTGTTTTTGAGCCATCCGCTTGATTTTGTTGTGGAAAAACTTTCTAGTTTGCTCAATCCTTTTCCTTTAGCGATCGCTTGAATGAGTAACGAAACCTATCTCAATCATCCTACTTTCGGTCTATTATACAGAGTGTGTCTATTAGAAGAACATCGGGAATTATTTACCACTCTTTATGCCCAACGTCTTTTTTTTCTGGTGACGGTGGGACCCAAAAAAGTCTCGTTCGATCCGATTAGTCGTTCCGATGCTCGTCTTTTAGTGGAAAACCGGCTACGGAATTTGCGACGGGGCAGTAATGTGCAAGAATTTAACAGTCTCAACCAAACTTATCAACAAACCTTTTCAGTCTAGTTCATGACGATCGCTAGTCGTATCGAGTCCATCCGTCTTACCCTACCCCCCTGCACGCGCCTGATTGCCGTCAGTAAACAGGTATCTAGCGATTATATCCGTCAAGCTTACCGAGCAGGAGTGAGAGATTTTGCCGAAAGTAAGCTACAGGAAGCAATCTCGAAGCAGCAAGAACTAAAAGACCTGCCAGATATTTCTTGGCACTTTATCGGGCATCTACAGGCAAATAAAGCCCGCAAAGTCCTAGAATCTTTTGATTTAATCCATTCCCTCGATAGTTTAAAATTAGCCCAAAGACTCGATCGCCTAGCCGGGGAATTAGAGATTAATCCCCAAGTTTTGCTACAGGTGAAAGTTGTCCCCGATCCCGATAAGTTCGGTTGGGACAAGGCCGAATTGTTAGCAGATATTCCCGCTTTAGTCAACTGTCAACAGCTAAAAATTCAGGGTTTGATGACAATTCTGCCCCAGGGATTATCGGCTGGGGAAAAGTTAGCCGCCTTTGAAAAAACCAGCGATTTAGCCCAAATCATCGAGAATAGCTCTAGTTTATGCCTGCCCCATCTATCCATGGGGATGTCTAACGATTATCCTCTGGCCGTCAAGGCTGGAGCCACTTTGATCCGGGTGGGAACCGGCATCTTTGGCGAGCGCATTTACTGAACCATCTCCGTAAATTTACAGAAAAAACCCCTAGAAAATTTAATAATTGGTGACAATATATCTTAGAATTACAGCGTCTAGTCTAGAAACTGGTGGTTAGAAATGAGGAATTGACTTTTTCCCAATCCCTGAAAACTATCCCCTGATAACTGATAACTGAAAAGAGGGAACTAACCGCTGCCCCCAGACGACTAAAATGACGAACCCTTAACAAAATAGTTCCCCTGTACCAAATGAGAGCAACAATTGTTAAAGGTCAATAAATAACCCCGACTCTAGACAAGACCACCCAAAAAAATCTTTTGAAGGACATTAGACTGTGAACAACATTTTTACCAAGCTCAAAGATTTTGTCGGTATCTCCGAACAACCGGAAGACGAAGACGAAACCGACTACGAAGAAATGAACTGGGAAAAGTCTTCCCCGCAAGATAGGGATCAAAACGAAGAAGAAGAACCCCTTAATCGTCGTCAACGCGAACCTTTAAATCTCAATACAGCCACATCTATGGGACTCAACAGAAGCAACGTGATCGGTATGCCAGGTATTAACAACAATAATGCAGAAGTGGTCGTGATCGAGCCCCATTCCTTCGAGGAAATGCCCCAAGTTATCCAAACCCTGAGAGAACGCAAATCGGTGGTTTTAAACCTCAACGTCATGGATCCCGAAGAGGCACAAAGAGCCGTGGATTTTGTCGCTGGTGGCACTTACGCAATTGATGGTCATCAAGAACGCATCGGTGAGAGTATTTTCCTGTTTACCCCCAGCTGCGTTAAAGTTAGCACCCTTTCCGGAACTATTCACGATATCACCGATAACCCGAAAATGGCTCGTCCCGTTTCCTCCGCACCTGCTTGGGGAGCCGAAAGCAGTCGATTAGCTCAATGAATCCTTCCATAGTCCTCTCGTCAGGTTTGTCGAAGCTAGAAATCGATCGATTTATCGAGAGGATTCGCTTTTTTCTAGGTAAGACCGCTTAATCTCTCTTTTGACTTTTTACTTTAAAAAATACTGTGTCTATTCGTTTAGGAATTATTGGCGGTGGAGTGATGGCCGAGGCCATTCTCAGCCGTTTATTAAAAAAAAATATTTATAGTCCCGAAACGGTGTTAGTCAGTGAACCCCAATCCCAACGGCGTAACTTTTGGGTTAACACCTACGGAGTGCAAGTCAGTGAGGATAACCGGGAAGCCGCTAGAGCAACTGAGGTGTTAATCTTAGCGATAAAACCGCAAATTTTAGAGCAAGTAGTGAATAGTTTGCTGGGAATACCCGAAAAACCCTTGATTATCTCGATTTTAGCAGGAGTTACCCTCAATCGCTTAGAAATGGGCTTTCCCGATCGCCCCGTGATCCGGACGATGCCCAATACCCCGGCCACGGTGGGACAAGGGGTTACAGCGATGGCAGCCGGTCGTCATGCGGAACCGGAACATCTGGCCGTAGCTAGAGATATTTTTGCTGCGGTCGGTTCGGTGGTGGAAGTTCCCGAGGCTTTGATGGACGCAGTAACGGGATTATCGGGATCGGGCCCGGCATTTGTGGCCTTGATGGTGGAAGCTTTAAGCGATGGTGGTGTGGCGGCTGGATTACCGCGATCAATCGCATCTCAATTGGCTATAGAAACAGTTTTAGGGACGGCAACCCTATTAAAAGAATCGGCTATACACCCTGGTGAATTAAAGGATCGCGTCACTAGCCCCGGGGGAACGACGATTGCCGGGGTGAGACAATTAGAAAAAGGCTCTTTTCGATCGACAATTATCGAGGCAGTAGTGGCGGCCTATCATAGATCTAAAGATTTAGGGCGTAGTTCTGAAAAGTAATCTTGGTATCTTTTTTAACCCATAACTGGTGTCTCAATCTGTGATAAGATACGCAGCAATTCTTGTCCAGAAAAAGTTATGAATAAGAAATCTTATCGTTTTGATTTAATGGCATTAATTGCCATTGCTGTTTTTTTCCTAGGGATCGTTTTCTGGAAAGTCCCGCTTCATTATCCCTATATCCTTAATTTTGATGAAGCGGTGGCCATGGTACTTGCCTACGTCACTAAACAAGGTTATCATCTCTACGAACAAGTTTGGCACGATCATTTATCGGGTTTATCTCTTTTACTAAATGGTTGGTTAAGCGTGACAGGATTTACTATCCATGCGGCGCGCCTTATGGTGCTTTCTTTGTCCACAATTATGTTAGGAATTTTTTATTTAATTCTGAGAGTTAATTGCGGAATATTGGCCTCTTGTTTATCAGTATTCATTCTCTCAACCTCTCCAGTGTATATTAACCTGTCAACGACAATGTTGCGGGAATTACCCTCACTTTTTTTTACAATCTTAAGTATTTTTATTATCTTTAAAGCCCTTCAATTCACGGGTAAGCTTAAGTATGGGCTGTATTTACTCAGCGCCATTGCTTTCGTTTTTTCCCTGCAAATTAAACTTGCAGGCATTACTATTATCCCAACTGTAGCTTTAATTATTTTTCTTAATCAACAGAATAGTTTTATTAAAAGAATCATTGATATTGTTATTTGGTCAGTCGCTGTCGTTTTAGTCTTTGTCTTGGGTTCCCTGACTATTTTTCCTTTTTCCTACGCAAATGTTATTAAATCTCATGTTAGTGTTGCCGCTAGTTTCGCTCAAGAAAATCTCACCTTATGGACTCTCTTGCAAAGCGCCCTAAACTACGAACCAATTTATCTGATCGTCACAGTAATCGCTATTATAGCGATGGTTTTTACTCGCAATATAATACCACTTTTACCGCCGTTGGTCTGGTTAGGTTCTAATCTATTTAGATTTGCCACAGTTGCCCCAATTTGGACTCATTATTATGTCCACTTAATTTTTCCTGCCGTTTGGATAATTGCCTTATTTGTCGAACAGTTAAAAATTAGTGATAGTCTCGGGGAATTTAGGCAAAATCGCAAAATAACCCAGGAATTAGTTCTCAAAATGCTGATTTTTATCCCCCTGTCTGGTCAATTTATCTTTAATACCTTGAGAATAATCACCAATCGTGATCCCTCAATTAATGCCTATGTTCAATTTAATAAAAGGTATCAACCTCTTTTAGCAGAAGCTGTGTTTGAAAAATTTAAAAACTCCGATAAACTTCTGTTAACCGATAATCCTCACTACATATATCAATATTTCTTGAAAACACCCCCAGAAACTGCTGTCATCACCAGAAAGAGATTTATCAATCAGAATCTTGATGGTAATTTTATCCTAGAAGTCATCGAAAAAAGACAGCCCGATTTGGTTTTTCTCTATCGATTTGAAAAGGAATTTCTGCAATCACCAAAACTCAAGGATTATTTAGAGAAAAATTATATCCAGTTTCCCGATCAGCAAGAAAAAGGAACTCTCTTTATCAGTCCGAAAACTTGGCAAGAATATCAAAGTAAGGCTAATTAGGGCTTGCTGAATAAATCTAAAAACCTTGTTGGGTAAGACTTTTAGACTTTTTGTCAATCAAAAAGTACCAGCTCTGGGAGTGATCGGCGGGAAAATTCAGGTACTTTTTGCCTGAAAATTAGGTAATTGACCAGATGAAAATCGCTAAAACCCTACACCCTACACCCCACACCCCACACCCCACACCCTGCCCCCACGAACAACTTTTTGCCGCAAACCCTAATTAGAAATTGTGGACGGGGACTATTAACGTTTTTTCTTTTTTACCGGTTTTTGAGCCACTTTTCGAGAACGTTTGTAGGCCGATCCGATCCAATCACTACAACTATGACTCATCGCCCCTAATTCTAAACCCAGGAAAATAGCGATCGCTACCCGGGGATACTGTTGCCATAATGCGATCGCTTGCTGCGGCCACAGTCGCCAATCCCAGTCTATACCCCAGAAACTTTGCAGGATCGGAATGATGACGATCGCCGCTAGTAAAAGAAAACTACCGAAGTAAAATAACCGAAAAATTGTGCCGATCAATAAACCGTGGGATAACCAACCGCGATGACGGATCATAGAACGATAGGGTAGCCACAACCAGCGCAGATAACCCCAACGTTTGTATTGTACCGAGTGGATGTCAAGATCTGGCCCAAACAGGAATCCGCTAAACAAATAACTGGCCAAGAGTAATAGGGTTAATTTACCACTGCCACTGACCAAAAAACTCGCCCCCGCAATCGGTAGCAGCAAAATTAGGGTAATGCGATCGTGAGTTCGACCAGAGGGCATCGGAAAAAAATTAACTCGCTCAAAAAAATAATATACTTTTTTGAAAATATATGTTATGCTAAGAAAGTACGAAATTAATTCGGGCGTTTAGCTCAGTGGTAGAGCGCCTGCCTTACAAGCAGGATGCCGTAAGTTCGACCCTTACAACGCCCATTTTATTAGATTCTTGCCTAGTCAAGCTTTCACTCCCGATCGCCGGTTGAGATTAAAACTATCGAGGGTAATTGCTGCTGGAACGGGAAATAGGGACTATTTGCTAGTAAGCTAGTCAGTAGGTACTAGGATTAATTCATCGCGGCACACCGGTTATATGGCCAATTGGAAATGTATTAAAAATTGTGGAGCTTGTTGTCAACTAAATCCCGATGAGCGTCCTGACTTAGAAGAATATCTGACTCCCGCACAATTAACTCAATATCTCAGCATGGTGGGGGAAGGGGGTTGGTGTATAAACTTTGATCGCCAAACCCGTCTCTGTACCATTTATGACCAGAGACCAGAATTTTGTCGTGTTCAACCCGATATTTTTGCCAAAATGTATCAAATTGCACCGGGAGAATTCGATCAATTTGCGATCGATTGCTGTCATCAACACATTGAGGATCTTTATGGGGAAGATAGCCTAGAAATGAATAGCTATCGTCAGCAAGTAGGCTAAGATTTACCCGTATCCCAGAAATAACTCAGACGGAGAAGAAAATAAGTGGTCTGGTTATTTTCCCTAGCTTCTCGATGGCTAAATCAGTAAAATTACGGAATTGATTGTTTCCCTGTTGAGGATAAGTCTATAGGAAACTCAAAACCTCTAGGGGTGCAGAGTTTGAGTTCAGGACAGGGAAAAACTATCATGAAAAAACCAGAAAAACAGCGCCGCAGACGCGGGGTTATCCTCACCTCCACGGGACTAGAAAAAATACTTACTGCTAAACAAGAAGCGGAATATCGGGATAATTGCGGTCATCGTTTCACCCTAGAAGTCCTCAGCGAGAAAACTCTTTTAGGGGTAGATACTCTGATGAAGGTATTTGCTTGTGAATCGGGAGTGGATAAACAAACCCTGAAACATTGTTTTCAAGCCTTTAATTTAACTCTAGAAAATAGCGATTATTATCGTCCTAACCTACCAGAAACTAATAGTATTAATCCTCAACTATTGCCTGAATTACCAGAGGGACAAGTCCCCCTCGATTCCCCCTTTTATATTCACAGAAACAATCTAGAACAGACTTGTTATCAAGAGATCTTGCGCGGGGGTAGTCTTATCCGGATTAATGCGGCCAGAAAAATGGGAAAAACTTCCCTGATAACCAGAATTATTAATTATGCACAACAACAGCAATACCATACACTTTATTTTAGTTTTCGGTTAGCAGAAAGCTCAATTTTTCAAGATTTAAATCACTGGATGCGTTGGCTTTGTGTTAGTATTAGTCGCCAGTTAGATTTAGACAATCATCTCCCACAGGATTGGGATGAATTCTTGGGTGGTAAAATTAACTGTAAAATCTATCTAGAAAAGCATATTCTCTCCCATCTTGATCGCCCTTTAGTGATTGCCTTTGATGATCTTGAATATCTTTTCCCCTATCCACAGCTAAGGGAAGAATTTTTTAGTATTCTGCACCTCTGGCACGAGGAAGGCAAAAACAAACCTCTCTGGCAAAAATTACGTTTAATTGTTGCCTATTCCCCTGCACAGGAGCTTGATAAAACCTCAGATACCTATCAATCTCCTTTTAGTCTTGGTTTACCGATCGAATTGCCTAATTTTACCAGCGCACAAGTACGAGAATTAAGCCAAAGACAGGGATTAGATCAGAATTTTGACTCCGAAAAATTACGGATATTTCTAGGGGGTAATCCCTATTTAACTCGTCTTGCTTGCTATCATATTGATCGGGGCAATTGTACCCTAGAAACCATTCTCGCTAATTCGATTAAGGAGGAAAGTAATATTTTTGCAGATCATCTTAAACGTTTACTTTCACATCTGCAATACTTAAAGGGCAATTTAGCGGCTATCTTTGCTAAGGTGGTGATGGCGGAAAAAGACATAGAAATTGATATAATGGCGGCTTTTCACCTAGAAAGTCTCGGACTGATTCACCGACAAGGTAAGTTTTGCCGAGTCAGTTGTCCTCTCTACCGTCAATATTTTGGCCAATATTTCCGGCAACGTTCTGTTTTTTTGCCTCAAAAAACTTCTATCCTCGCCAAAAAAATTACGCTTGCTCACTTTGATACTTCCGAAAAAAGTCGCTATGCTATCTAGTTTATAGTCCGTTAGGCGCTCGACTAACACAGAATACATTCTAAGTAAGTAGTTATAATTAAATTGAAGATAGATTTTGCCTCTGATCCCCCTATCCCTTATAGGGATCTTTCTTAACAATTTTTTCAGTAAGCACTCCAACCCTTATCCTGACTTGATTTCAGTTTTTTCTTTGTCAGTAAGGGTGTCAACAAGGAATATTACAAATTGTTAACCGAGTCTTGAAAGCTTTATGCTACAAAGGTTTGAAATGTTAAGAAAGATGTGACTAAAGGAAAGAAGGGGGGTGTCTGATAATTTTTAATCCCTACCTACTTAAGACTTGTTCTAAGCTTAACCTGCTTTTTGCCTTACTCAAATTGGCCAAGTAAAAGACTCATTTCGTGAACAACATTCTCACTTGCCTTTAACGCTTCTTTTCTAATTGCTTGAATTTCGGTCATACTTTTTGCTATTCTCTGCTGTTCAGATTTGGGTGGAATAGGCACTAAAACTTTAGACAAATCATCTACTAAAATAGTAGGAATAGCATGACCTGTCATGTACCTTTTAATCTGACGCAAAAAAAAGTCTGTTCGCATATATACTAATAAAAACAAAGGCTCGACTCCCTGAATATTTCTTAATACTGAAAATCCATTTGAGCAAATTGCTCCGTCTTCATCTTCCGTGATTAGGGCTGTTGCTTGGCGTGGTGTTCCTGTACTTGCTCCTGAAATTGCTGTAATAATATCACCTTTGTACAATCTATAAGTTGCGCGAGATGGGGCCTCGTGTGCCTTGATTATTTGTTGGGAAACAACTTGCATTGTACGATAATCAACATCGGAAATGGCGATATATCTAATTTCACTATCCCTAGCTAAACGAAAATCAGCCGCCTCTCTCAAAATATCGGCAATTTCACCTAAAGGTTTCGCTCCAATAGATTTCAGATGTTCTAATAATTTTTGGTCATTGGGTAAATAATGTTCGGCATCCAGTCTCGAATTGAGCAGGGTATTCTTAACTGTATAAATACAATCGCTGTTTTGTGCAAATTCGCCATTGATAAATGACCTAAAAGAGTGAGAAATATCATCTATATCATCGTCAACTATTGGCAAACCTGATTTTTTTCGGGCTATAACTCCCGACTCGTTGCGCTTATATATTGTTTGTCCTTTAACGTCATAGCCTATTTTTTTGATTTGTGCCATAAAACAAGAATCATTGTTTGCTGGTAATTTTTGAACTACTAAAAGTGATGTTTTGATTCCTGTGCCGTAGGGTACAAAGGCTTCTAGCGGTATGGAAACAACACCTAATATTTTTGTTTGGGAGCGCAACCAATGCCGAATCGGTCCATTAGAGATATTTTGTAATAAACCATCGGGCAGAATAATCGCCATGCGCCCACCTGCGCGCAATAATTTTATAGATTTCTCAATAAATAAAATATCGGGCGACTGACCCGCTAAAACGGCTTGGGAAACTTCCCAACTATTGGACGCTGATTTATGCCATTTCCGGGCAAGAATATATGATTGAAGAATTTTCTGGTCTTCTACTTTGCCTTTATTTCCGAAAGGAGGATTGGTCAAGATAACATCAAAAGAATTATTTAATTTTTCATCTTCGATAAGCGCATTAGTACAGATAATTTCTGAACCTGTGCCACCTTCAAAAACTAAACGAATCATTCCCGAAAGGGCGACATCGGGATTAAATTCAATTCCTGTAATACTTTCTTGCACAAAACTTGCTATATTGAACTCTGGGTTATTTTGTCGAACATGGTTTATTGCTTGAATTAAAAAACCACCACTTCCGCAAGCAGGATCTATAATTTTTTCGTTTGGTTTGGGGTCTATCATTTCAACCGCAAGGCGGACAATTGGGTGAGGGGTAAAAAATTCTCCCCTATCTCCACGCTGGTGTCTATTTACAAAAGTCTGAAAGGCTTCCCCTTTTATATCGCCAGATGTTTTAGTTAAATTAATGTACTGTAACCTGCCTACAATATAAGCAAGAGTCAAAGGTTTTAACTTGAATGTGTCATCGGTGAAAAATCTCCGATAATGATTCTTGATGGAGGTAAATAATTGACTGAGACGCGACATAAATTCATCGGACTTATTGGCGACGATGGCTTTATATTCACTTGCTGTAACGCCAAAATTTACAGATTGCTTGGCAGATTTTTCATCATGAAGTTTGATGATGATTAGTTTAACCATCTCGTGAAAAATCTTGTCTTTGAGCATTCCTTCGTTGGCGTAAATATAATTATGGCACTCTTCAAAAACTGCGGAAAGATTGTTAGAAGGTCGTAATTCCTGAATTTGCGGGAGTTTTTCAGGTAACAGGCTGTCTTCGGAAAATAACAATCCTTGCTCTTTCATTTACTGCGCTTGATTTGAACGTTTCTGGTTGCGGGTTGTTGAATAGATAGAATATTTTTAGCCTTGACTGCATTCCCAGCAAACCAGTCTTTTAGTGGACAGAGATCATCGCCATCTTGATTAAACAAGAACTTGCCCCTATACCTAATTATAGAATCTAAATTAGAGTATGTCAAGAGATAAAAAATTCAGTTTAATGTTAACCAAAGTGATTGAAAAAAGCTGAGATATTGTTGATGACAGAAATTCGGAGCATCTTTCAATTTGACAACGCCAATTATTCAGCCTTTTGATCAGGTGGGTGACACTCACCTGACTTATTTTTAGCTATACATTAAAACGGAATAGTAAAACATCACCCTCTTGAACAATGTATTCCTTGCCTTCACTTCTGACTAAACCTTTTTCTTTGGCCGCGCTCATCGTGCCACTATTAACTAAATCCTGATAAGACACGGTTTCTGCACGAATAAAACCCCGTTCAAAATCCGAGTGAATAACTCCGGCTGCTTGGGGTGCTTTCATCCCAGAAATAATCGTCCATGCGCGGGTTTCTTGGGGGCCAGTGGTGAGATAGGTACGCAGTCCTAATAACTCGTAGGTAGCTTTAATTAAAGATTTTAATCCCCCTTCTTCTACTCCTAAAGAACCGAGAAAATCTTTTCTTTCCTCCTCCGACAATTCCACTAATTCCGATTCTACTTGAGCAGAAACGATCACAACTTTTGCCTGTTCCTCTTGGGCAATTTGACGGACACTTTCTACCCAATCATTACCCGTGGCCAGATCATCTTCGCTCACATTAGCGGCATAAATAATCGGTTTACGACTCAATAAACCGAGATTTTTAATTAATTCTTCTTCCTCTTTGCTTAAATCCACTTTTCGTGCCGAAATACCGTCATTAAGACAAATTAGGATTTTTTCAAGGATAGCCAATTCTTCGGCGGCTTCCTTGCTATTTTTCGCCTGTTTGCGTAAACGTTCCACCCGCTTCTCCACCTGTCCCAAATCCGCTAGAGCTAACTCTAGATTAATCACCTCGATATCCCGGGCCGGATCCACAGAACCGGAAACATGAATAATATCATCATTATCAAAACAGCGCACCACATGAACGATCGCGTCCACTTCCCGGATATTAGCCAAAAATTGATTACCCAATCCTTCCCCCCGACTCGCACCCTTGACTAATCCGGCGATATCGACAAATTCAATCCGCGTCGGCACGATTTTCTCAGAATTAGAGATTTTAGCCAAAACCTCCAGACGTTCATCGGGGACGGATACCACACCCACATTCGGTTCAATGGTACAAAAAGGGAAATTAGCTGCCTCGGCCTTGGCATTAGCCACCAGAGCGTTAAATAGGGTCGATTTTCCCACATTTGGCAGTCCCACGATTCCAGCTTTCAACATAAAAATTGCTTGATAAACATCATCCCGACCTCTCACTATATCAGGCTGCCTCTCGTTTTTGTAAATCCAGTTGATGAGAAAGACGGTGGATAGTTAACAGCTTAGTTAACATTTGCTGAAAAAATTTTTCCTGGAGGTAGGAGACTCCGATTCAGGAGACAGGAGATTATTTTTATTTATTCTCCCCATTTCCCCATTTCCCCATTTCCCCATTTCCCCATTTCCCCATTTCCCCACACCCCACACCCCACACCCCACACCCCACACCCACGAAAAACTTATTTAGCAAACCCTAGTTAACATTTATTCAAGTTCCTTAACTAAAAGTAGGCGAGATTTTACAAGAGATTGCGAGAATGGGATGTAATGCTTGAGACTGAGTTAGGGTGAAGAGTAGGAAAGAATACACCTGTAGCACTGGGCAAAATTATGGCAAGACAGGCCTTTCACTTCTAAATACGTCCTGAGAGTAATTTTCAGTGCTATGACAGTATATTTCCCAAGGGCGATCGAGTGTAAATATCGTCCAATCGCCGCAACTAATCACTAAATCATTGTTGGGGGTATCTGTATGAATCAAAGTATCGGAGCAAACACCCGTAATGTGGCCCTTGTCGGCCCCTACTCCAGTGGAAAAACCTCCTTACTGGAAAGTTTACTTTTCGTAACAGGAGCCATCACCAGAAAAGGTAAAATTAGCGATCGCAATACCGTTGGTGATAGTTCCACGCAAGCGCGGGATCGGCAGATGAGTGTAGAAGTTTCCGTTGCCCATAGTCAATACCAAGACCTAAATTTTACCTTTCTCGATTGCCCCGGTTCGATCGAATTTGCCAGTGAAACCTATAATGCCCTCGTCGGGGCCGGTGCTGCTATTATCGTTTGTGAACCGGTGGTCGATCGAGTTCTCACCCTGGCTCCCTTGCTAAAATTCCTCGATGATTGGGAAATTCCGCATCTAATCTTCATCAACAAGATGGATCGCTGTAATAGTCACTTTAACGAAGTCCTACAAGCTCTCAAATCCGTTTCTAGTCGTCCCCTTGTTCCCCAGCAATATCCTATCCGTCAGAACAACGAAATTATCGGATTTATCGATTTAATCAACGAACAGGCTTATCATTACCATGCTAACAGTCCCGCCGATCCTGTAGCTTTACCCGACCACCTCAAGGAAGAAGAACAGATCGCTCGACAAGAAATGCTGGAAACGATCGCCGAATTTGACGATCATCTTTTAGAAGAACTCCTCGAAGATATTAACCCCTCCCGGGAAGAAATTCTCCAAGACTTAAAACAAGAACTGGGAGCCGATCAAATAGTACCCGTGTTCTTCGGTATGGCGGAACGGGACTATGGTGTGCGTCATCTCCTCACCGCTTTAGTGGAAGAAGCACCGGCCCCGACAATTACCGCCAATCGTCGCGGTCTCGATCCCAGTGCGGATGGGGATGCAGTGGTACAAATCCTCAAAACCTATTTTACTCCCCAGGGCGGTCGCCTCTCCCTAGGGCGAATCTGGCAGGGAACCCTTAACGATGGCATGGCCTTAAACGGTGTGCGGATTGGTGGTATCTATCGTCTCATGGGACAACAACAACAACCCTTACAGCAGGCCCAAGCGGGGGAAATTGTCGCTCTCGGTCGTTTGGAGGGAATCGCCACCGGAGACGTGGTTAGCAGCGGCAGTCAAAAACCCGACCTTCCCAAAGGATTACAGCTTAAACCCGTCTTTGCTCTCGCTATTGCCGCCGTAAATCGCAAGGATGAAGTTAAATTAAGTTCAGCTTTGACGAAACTGATCGAAGAAGATCCTTCCCTCTACTGGGAACAACACGGTGATACTAAAGAAGTGATTCTCTGGGGACAGGGAGAAATTCATCTGCAAGTGGCCCTCGATCGCCTAGCGCGCAAGTATAATCTACCGATGACCACCCATTTACCCCAAGTTCCCTACAAGGAAACGATCAAAACCAGCACCAAATCCCACGGACGTTATAAACACCAAACCGGCGGCCACGGCGCTTTTGGTGATGTGTATCTCGATATTAAACCCCTGCCCCGGGGGGAAGGTTTCCACTTCCATGAAAGCATTGTCGGTGGTGTTGTCCCCAAACAGTATATCCCCGGGGTGGAAACGGGAGTGCGGGAATATCTCGGTCATGGTCCTTTGGGTTTCCCCGTGGTCGATATCGATGTTACTCTCACCGATGGTTCCTATCACAGTGTCGATAGTTCCGAACAAGCTTTTAAACAAGCGGCCCGTCTAGCGATGACGGAGGGACTGCCTAAATGTCATCCGGTCTTATTAGAACCCATTCTATCGGTGACGGTTCTCGCTCCCTCAGAATACACCGCCAAGGTTTTACAGTTAATCAGTGGCAAACGCGGTCAAATTCAGGGTTTTGAAGCTTCTGAGGAGTGGAAAGGTTGGGATCAGGTGACGGCCTATCTCCCCCAAGCGGAAATGCACGATTTGATCGTTGAATTGCGTTCTTTGACTATGGGTGTCGGTTTCTTCCAGTGGGATGAGGATCACCTGCAAGAAGTGCCGGATAAACTGCGCGATGCGGTTTTAGCCATGCAGGGTAATGGTAACAAGTAAAGTCTTCTTGGCTGTCACTAAAGTATAGGGATAAATTAGCAAGAGATGGGCTTTTATTGGCTCATCTCTCCCTTTTGTAGCAAAAAATGACAGAAGGGTTCGATGAGATTATACCAATTTTCAATAATCGTGACTAACATCTGAGAGCGCAATTCCCTTCTCAGAGAGCAATTGCGCTTTGAAATGATCAACTAAGTCTGTCATTACTTTTGAAAAATAATATTAGCCTAGCCTGCATTATTCACCAACTGGCAAAAACCTGATTGTGAGGACATCTCAAAAAACAGACTGTTTTTCAGCCAGATCGCTAGATGAACTTCTTGCCAAGGCTTTCGAGGATTTTCCAAAGTCTTCATGAATAATGC
>NZ_JADBUN010000097.1:0-11542 GCF_020245625.1 Microcystis sp. M049S2
TAAATGTATCTGGATACACGCCACACAAGCGTTTGAACTCTGTTGGCTTTAAAGTTTTTACTTGTTCGTAAGTCATCTTTCAATCTTAACTCTTGGACTATTTTATCCTATTTTGTCTAGACTTATGCAAGAGATCTATAGTAAGCATTGCCTAAACTGGTGAGGGATGCGGCATAATTCCAGTTGGTTTGCTCCTCCTGTTGTTGGTAAACAGTGACTAATTCAAGGTAATAATCCGCTAGGGTTTGATAATACCCCCCCAGGGTGAGAAAATCATAGATAGCACGGAGAATATCAAAAGCAGAATCATAGACTTTTAGCTGACTCCAATGATAAAAAATTTCTAAATATTCTGTTACGTCTTTTAGGGTTTGCCAAGGTTTTGTTTTTATAGTTGAAAGATAATAGGCGATCGCTTTTTGGTGTAATTCCCTTTGATCGCCGGCTTTGTATTGTGCATATTCCCAAACTAAAGGCTGAAAACTAAAAATTCGCTGGCGATTTTCCTCTTTTTCTTCTAATAATGATCGTCGCTGTAATTCTCGCAGATCTGCCGTGATCTCGGACAGTGCGATCTCTGGGTAATTATCCATCACCGCTTTGGCTGCCAGAGAATCAAATTCTCGGCGATAAATGCTGGTTTTAGTGAATAATTCCTGCTGTCTTTGGCTAAGTCGCTGAAAACTAGCATCTAAAACCAAAGCAATTCCCACTGTCTCTTGACGATGACTCCCCACCACCTGCGGATCGCTCAAAAGTTGCGATAAATTTCCTAATCCTAAATCCGCTAACCTTTCTAAACTGGGGTTTTGCGGAAATTCTGCTAAGATTAAATCCGCCACCAATCGCAGGAGTAATGGATGACCATCCACCCGTCGAGAAAAGTTCTCTAGATCCCCTGTTATTTGCGATTCTGCTAACAATTGCGCCCCTTCAGGAGGTTTCAAACCTTTTAGCTCAATCCAACGGTTAAAACCCCTAGTTTTTGGCTTTTCTCTGGTGGTGACTATAATTTTGCTGGTGTCACCTTTTTCTATCCAAGCAGTGAAAAACTGCTGATAAAATTCATTATTCCAAGAACCATCTTCCCCTAATAAACTCTCTAGATTATCGATAATAATTAGGTGGCGATGGCGTTGCAATTGTCTGATTAAAGCTTCCTGTAAATCTATTTCTTTTTCGGGGACGGGATAACCAAAGTCCGTCAGGATTTGGCGAGCTAAACCACTAAATCCGCCCAGATTTCCCGCTTCCCACCAAAAGCGTTTTGGGAATAAATCTTCATCGTCCCCTAGGGAAGGATCGAGGGTAATTTTCTCCTCAAAAATTTTACTGGCTAGGGTAGATTTTCCAATTCCTCCAACTCCTTTGATGCCAATCATCGCAACATTTTGATCATTAAACCACTGCTTAATTTGGGTGATTTCCTCCTCCCTTCCCTGCCAATGTACGAGACTTTTTCGAGCATTTCCTCCCTTGAAAGTACTCCTTTGACTACTGCGATTATTTTCTATTGCGTCTGCTTTTGCGTGCAGAACCGCCAGTCATTCAGGAGGGATTCCTAGATTTAAATTACCCTTAACTTCTTGAATGTTCAATTGTTGTTTAATATCTTTGTTAATTTGCGTACCAATTTGAGTTTTCGTTTCTGTTTGATTCTGATTAATTGTCATAATTTGTTGTGCTAGGGTTTGGATTTCTTGGGCAAAATTGGGGTCTTTGAGCATTTCTACCTGTAAAAAAGGAACCACTTGCTGTTCAATCATCGCCTCGGATTTAGTTTGTTCTGCTGCCGCTAAAACCTGAGCGGCGGTGGGTTCCTTTTGTAACTTTTGCTTAATTTTTTGCCACAATTCTACACCTTTATCCATGGCTCCTTCCGTTAATTTACCGATAACAGCTTCAAAGGCGATTTTAGCGATTTCGGCGGCGGCTAATTCGGCTAACATAATTATCAATCGCGAGAATTTTTCGCCATTCTAGCACAACTATTTTGGGATGAAAGCAGGAAAGTCAATCACTCATCTTGTCGGGAATCAGCGTTCCTTTGATCCCCCCTTAATCCCCCCTTGATAAGGGGGTGTCGATCCCCCCTGTCTCTAGGTTCATAGTAGGGTTGATTCATGAATCAACCCTACCCTTGATAAGGGGGGTGTTGATCCCCCCTTAATCCCCCCTTGATAAGGGGGGCATCGATCCCCCCTACCCCCCTTGATAAGGGGGGTGTTGATCCCCCCTTAATCCCCCCTTGATAAGGGGGGTGTTGATCCCCCATCCCCCCTTGATAAGGGGGGTGTTGATCCCCCCTGTCTCTAGGTTCATAGTAGGGTTGATTCATGAATCAACCCTACCCTTGATAAGGGGGGTTTCTGATAATTTTTAACGCCTACCTACTTATTCCGATAAATCGACTAAAAACGTTATCAGATAAGGATTTGAGAGAATGAAACGACCCTAGTGTTCATTCCATGAGATTGTCGGCTATGCTTAAGAATTAAGACGATCACCTTCTTGTCGATGAGAAGCACGGCATAACTTAGCCGTTAGCTGGACTAAAAAGCCATGGCGCTCGAGTTCCGCGTATTTCCTGTTCCGAAGTTATTAATGAGAGTAGATGAACTCGGAAACTTGAAGGCATAACTGCTTACATAGTATTCTTAGGTAGAAGAATAATGCTAAATAATTTTTCAACCTAAAAAAATTAAATTCAGGAAAGATGACTGCTCAATCTCTGTGGAAACCCCAAAAAGTTCACGTAAACTTACTAAGCCGCGTATCTGTGCTTCCCACATCATTAACTTGGTTTCAGACAAACTTTACTGGAATTTGGTTTGGCTGTTTCGAGTCTGACCATGAAATCCAGGATCATCCAGTGACAATGCTGACTCGATTCTATCCTGGTGGTTTTTTCCCGCTGCATGGACATCCCGGTGGTGAAGAGATTTTGGTGCTTGAAGGCAATTTTGCAGATGAAACAGGGGTGCATCCACCGGGTACTTATATGCTTAACCCCGAAGGCTTTATCCATCGCCCCTATAGTGAGGAAGGATGCCTGACTTTTGTTAAATTGCGGCAACATGGTGGTAAAACTCGCCAACAAGTGAGAACCAACATTTTTAATGGCTCCTGGCAAGCAGGTATAGTGCCTGAAATTAAGGTTCAACACCTCTACGAGCAAGCAGATTTCTCAGAAAAAGTCTGGATTGAGCGTTGGCTGCCCAACACTCAGTTGGTGAATGTTGTCGAAACTGAGATTAAAGAAATCTTTGTCATTGAAGGTACCTGGAGTGATGAATTAGGTAGCTATCCAGTAGGCAGTTGGCTAAGATACCCCCCCAATTGCCCCTACAGTCCTTCCTCAACAACAGGTTGTCTCATTTACGTTAAAACCTATCCTGTTACTGATACAACCGCCAGATTTGTGGTGGGTGATGATTTCCAACATCCTCAAACAATCTGAAGCAACCATCTATGGGATTGAGGGTAGGACGTAGAGCCAAAAAAGACAGGCATTGAGCCTGTCTAAAAAACCAAACAAATCACCTATCAGCTGACCACAAATAAGGAGTTTTTTGCGTCAAATTTCCAAGCAATACCATCGGGATCTCTGATGCGACTCCAATCGGCGAATTCTGTTTCGGATTTATTTTTCTTGTTTCTACCCAAAACGGCCGGAGTAACTCCTAAACGTTTAGCCAAATCCGCCAAACTCATCGATGAGATGGTTTCAGATACAGAGGTTAGGGATTCTTCCCTAACTTCTGATTCTGACTGGAGCAAAGAACTGGCAGAACTGTTTAAACTAGGATTAATTATCTCCTCCGGTTCTTGAATTACCGTTTCTTGAACAGAGATTGCTGCAGTATTTTCTTCCTCTTTTTCCTCAAATAATTTACCTAAATTAGTCAGAGATTGGGAGGAGGAAATAACAGGAACCTCCGGGACAGAATTTTCGCTTTTCTCGGCGACAATCAGGGGGGATTTAGCCTCCTGCGATGGCTCTAAATTGGTCAGGGGAGATCTCGAGGCAGTAATCGCAGGAACTTGTTTTTCCCCTATTTCTTCTAAAGAGGGGTCACTCTCATCAAAAATACTACCCAAGGTACTGGCGGTGATAAAGTAATAGGCCATACCTTTATCGCCTACAGCTTTTTTTTGCGCCCCAAATTCCTCAGCTTTTCTGTCTAAAAATTGTCTGGCTAATTTGGCCGTGAGATTGGCTTTTGCCGATAGGTCAATCGGGGTGAGACAACCTTGATTGTCCTGTAAAAGTTGATTGAAATAGGGGTTAATCACCGTCGATAATTTTGACCAGCGATAGTCTTGCCACACCTTGACTGCCAGAGTTAAGAGGAAGACAAGTAGGATCAATGGCCAAGCGGTAAAAACAAGGATGATTAGCACCGCTAGGGGGATGATGAGGACGAGAAACCCCGCCGTTTGACGATCGATAATTTTTCCAGTCATAATTTCATAAGCTGCCACAATTAAAATTCTTAATGGCTAGTTTGACTATCTCCTGCCATAAGTGTATATGACCAGTTTAGGCTTTATTGGTCACGCCGGTTAGTTCTAGTCGTTCAAACATGGCAAATCGTGCTTTCAGGGCCAGAGAATCATCAAGTTTTGTTAAAAAAATCGGTTTTTGATACTTTTGTTCTAAAGCTTTTTGGATTAACCAATCGGCTAAAAAGGGATTTTTGGGTAGTAGGGGACCGTGGGCATAGGTAGCGATCGCATTGTGGTAAAATGCTCCTTCATAACCGTCCTCTCCGTTATTTCCGTAACCAGTAATCACCTTTCCCAAAGGAGAAACGGTTTGTAAATAGGTACGACCCCCGTGATTTTCAAAGCCAATTACTAGCGGTTTTTCCCCAGTCATAGCTTTAATTTCCTCCGCTAAGGGAGAGGCAGTAATTTCAAAAACCACGTTACCGATACAGCGTTTTGCATTGGGACCAGGATGTTTACTTACTAGGTCTAATAATCCTAATCCTTCGATTCTTTGACCGAAAGCTGGTTCGTAATAATGCCCTAATAATTGTGGGGAACCACAGGTAAAAACTCCCGGTATTCCTGCCGATAATTGTTCTTTCATTGCCGCTGCTTTTTTCCCCTGTAAATCGCGCATAACGATCTCCTGCTGCCGATCCTGCGCTCCACCCCCAACAATTATATCTACTTGATAAAATTTCTCGGCTTCTGTTTGAGCATCTAGGGGAATAATTGTCACAGGAATATCACGCCATTGACATCTTCTTTGAATAGTAATAACATTACCTCGATCGCCGTAGGTACTCATTAAGGTCGGATATAACCAGCCGATTTTTAGTTCTAGTTCTTGCATAATTTTTTAGGGGATTAGGGAATGGGGAAATGGGGAAATGGGGAAATGGGGGAATGGGGAAATGGGGAAATGGGGAAATGGGGGAATGGGGGAATTCAACTAACACCCTAACACCCCAACACCTAACACTAATCTTCACTCTTTTCTAATTTCTACAAAATCTTTCGACCCGTGAGAATCTCTCGTACTTCTAACATAGCAGAATAGGTGGGTAAAATATGTAAAGTTTCCTCATTTTTGGTGTTATTAAGGGCAATTTGGAGCGCTTTTTTTAGATCGGATTCAACAATTAAATTAACGGGATAAGCGAGACTATCCTGACTATATTGTAAGCGTAAAGCCATGTCATAAAGTCGATCGCCCGTTACTACTAAAGTTGTTCCCAAGCGGGTTAATTTTTCCGTATCCACATCCCAAATCCAAGAAACATCCGTCCCGTCGGGGATGCGATCATTGAGAACTAAGAGAGTAGTAGAAGACTTTTCTTTCTGTAAAATATCAGCCACTGCGCGAATTGTTTCATTCATACCCACGGGATTTTTAGACAGTAAAATTCTAACTTTTTTACCCTCAATTTCTAATTCTTCCGCTCGACCAAAAGCCGCTTTAAAACCCTGAACTGTCTCAAAAATTTCTCGATCTTTAATCCCCAATTCTTGGGCTACTAAACCCGCCGCTAAAGTATTATATTTATTATAAACACCGATTAAAATCTGCGGCCAATCGTGACTATGAAAAGCAGGATTACTCTTTTTAAAGCCGCAACTAGGACAACTAAAATCCCCTAAATGGGAGAGATAAACTCCGCGATAATCCAAAGAAGCACCACATTTAGGACAGTAAATAGAATCGACAGCGTGGGGAATTTCTTCTAGATATAATTCCGGCTCACTTAAGCCAAAATATACAACTCTTTGGGGCAGTTGTTGACCCAAATGGGAAAGAGTCGGATCATCAGCATTGAGAATCACTAAAGTATCGGTGGGTAGGGGAGATATGGCCCCTTGCCAACGGCGACTAATCGTATCCACTTCCCCATAGCGATCGAGTTGATCGCGAAACAAATTAAGAGCTAAAATAGCGCGAGGACGACAATCTTTTAAAACCAAAGGGAGAATATTTTCATCCACTTCTAAAATGGCATAATCAGCCTTTAAAGTGCCGAATAAATTGGCATCGGCCAATAAAGCAGTGATTAAACCATTAATTAAATTCGCCCCAGTGGTGTTATGGGTGACTTTTGCCCCCTGACGCTCTAGAATAGTTCTTAGGAGTAGGGAAGTGGTAGTTTTTCCATTCGTGCCAACCACCAAGATTACCCCCCTTCGGACTTGCCCACAAAGTAGCGGCAACAAACGGGGATGGAGACGACGGGCAATTTCCCCCGGCAAGACGCTGGCAGCCCCTAAACGGAGTCCTTTAACCACAGCAGTAACGGTTTTAGCCACCGCTACGGCTATCCCTAAACGGATGCGATCAAACAATTGCATGAACTGAGATTCTCATAGCTTTTTCGTGATTTTACCGCTAAAAGAAGACCGGTAAACGGGGTAAGTTCCCTAATTAGTCTCCCAGTGGGGGTAAATCTCAGTTTATTCTGGCTTTTTTTCTCCCCTAACAAGTTTTTTAATTGTAGTTCTGATCGGAAATTTTCTGCGTAATTCACCATAAGTAATTGTTGATTTTTCCTGAATCATAAACAGGAAAGCTTCTTGTGTAGAATTGTATTTTTGAGGATAGTGAGGACTGCTAGGGTGAATGGCAATTAAATTATAAAAATAAGAACCTTGGTTAAGAGAATGAAGGCGACGTAGATCGCTAGTGAGAAAAGGCGCAGGAGCGAAATAACGAAAGAAATGGTAACCAAGTTCTGCTAAAAATTCTTGCAATTGCTCAATTTTGAATCCATATTTTTCGTAATGGGGTAAACAAACTTCAATATATAAAATGGGGTGATACTGTTTTAAGGTCTTCCTGGCTCCCTGAAGAACTTTAATCTCCATTCCTTCCACATCTATTTTAATAAAATCACATTGTTTTAGATGCAAATTATTTTCTATCCACAAATCTAAGGTTGTGGAAGTAAATAGTTCTCCCTCCACCTCTGATGATTCAATAAAGCGGGTAGCTCCCATGTTTTTAGGAGCTTTTTTTATAGAAAAAATTTTTTGAGTATCACTAATAACATCAGTTTGTACTTTTACTAAATGTGAAACATTATTCAATCGCAGGTTTTCCAAGAGAATTTGATGAGTTTCTGGACAAGGCTCAAAGGCAAATACTCGGCCTTGAGGGGATGATAAACGGGCTGCCAAAGTTGAAAAAGTGCCAATATTGGCACCAATATCAAAGCAAACATCCCCCGGATGAATCATTTTATCGTCGATTCCGGGATAAGCACTCGCCAAATCTCGCAGATTTTCCAATAAATTAGATGTCTTCGGGTCGAGACAATAAAATTTACCTTCAGGTGTATTAACCAGCTTTAAATTATCATTCATAAACTCAGGCTTGAAATATTTGAAAACATCATATTACGCTTCGAGAATTTTGTCAATATTTAAAGCCAATAGATTTCCAGAAAATGTAGCATCTGAGTTAAGTTTTAGCCACTTGATTACAGGGAAGTATTTTTACAGCGGTTATCCTAATAGTAGAATACGAAATTTTCCTTTTGGGGAGTAAGCAGACCAGAGCGCGGAGACGATGCCAAATATAGGTTACACTTCACCTTTAGGAGAAACGCTTAATCAACGTGATTGCCACTGCCATCAAATACAAAAAGCCTTTATCTGCCCCAGGGGTTCGTCTTTGAAAAAGACAGCCTATAATTGTAGGTAAGTTTGGGGCCGATTCTACCGCACACGACATTTTAGGGCTAGAGCTTATGGGTTTATTGACAAGATTGGGGATTTCACTGGGATTACTCGCCCTAGGTGGTACTGTGGGTGTGCTGGGAAATCAGTATTTAAGCAGAAAAGCACCCCTAGAGGTAAATAAACCGCCGGCAATCCTCCCCGCTTCCCTCTCTCTCCCTGTTATTCCCCAAACCGACGGTAATGTTAATTTTATCGCCCAGGCCGTGCAGAAAGTCGGGCCGGCGGTGGTGCGGATCGATTCGGCCCGGGAAGTGGCCGACCAAATTCCCGAAGAATTTAAACAGCCCTTTTTTCGGCGCTTTTTTGGTAATGAAGTGCCGATTCCCAAGGAGCATTTGGAACGGGGAACCGGTTCTGGGTTTATAGTCAGTACAGATGGACTACTTTTAACTAATGCCCATGTGGTGGAAGGGACAACCCAAGTAAAAGTGACTTTGAAAAACGGTCAGACCTATCAGGGTAAAGTCCTGGGGGTTGACAATATGACCGATGTGGCCCTGGTGAAAATCGAGGCGAAAAATTTACCGACGGTGACTTTTGGCAAGGCCGAAACTTTAATCCCTGGGGAGTGGGCGATCGCAATTGGCAATCCCCTAGGCTTAGATAATACGGTGACAGTGGGCATTATTAGCGCCCTAGGACGCACTAGCAGCGAAGTGGGGGTTCCCGATAAACGGGTTCGTTTTATCCAAACCGATGCCGCTATTAACCCCGGCAATTCCGGCGGCCCGTTGCTGAACGCCAAGGGGGAAGTTATCGGCATTAATACGGCAATTCGGGCCGATGCTCAGGGTTTAGGGTTTGCTATTCCCATCGAAACCGCCCAAAAAGTGGCGGGACAGCTATCTAGCAAGGGTAAAGCGGAACATCCCTACATCGGTATCCACATGGTGACGCTAAACCCAGAATTACGGCAGCAATTGAACGAAACTAAAGAATTAAACTTTAATATTGACCAAAATGAAGGGGTAATCGTCCTGCGAGTGGTGGAAAATTCCCCCGCCCAAAAAGCCGGGATGCAAGCGGGTGATATCATCGAAACTGTGGCAGGAAACCCCGTTAAAACCGCTTCGGATGTGCAGCAAGGTGTAGAAACCAGTGCGATCGGTGGTAATCTGGAAATCGAGATTAACCGCAGGGGTAAACAACAAACTCTCACCGTTCAACCAGGGGTTTTTCCCAGCAAAACTAGCGATTAAAGCAAATACCAGACCATCCTGGCAACTGGGGCAAAAAGTATTAAGTGTACGGTGGAAGGTGGACAGACTTGCGAGCAAGATGTGAGTCAGCATCGTTTCAGTATATAACCATGAGCAGGATGGAAAGGTTGACAAAGCTTTGTCCTCGTGAAACGTCAAGGCAAACGGGAAGGAAAAAACTTTGAGGAGAAGACTTATTTCATCAGTAGTGAAAGATTGTCTGCGGAAGCCTTTTTGAAGGCAATTCAGGGGCATTGGAGTATTGAAAATCAGTTAAACTGGGTGAAAGATGTCACCTTGAAGGAGGATAAACCGCCTCGGTGGGGGTCATTCTCCCGTTAACTGGGCGATTTTATTTAGTTAGTTGATTTCCTTAGTTTGCCGTGGAAGGTTTCGAATGATAGAGTTAAGCTTATTCTGGAAACCATAGAACGCCGCATGACCAAAGAGATGGTTGATACTGATAACCTAACAATAGAGCATATAATGCCCCAGAAATTAACACCGAACTGGCAAGATATGCTTGGTGATAATCACGAACAAATACATAAAACTTGGCTACATACTTTAGGTAATCTGACTTTGACGGCCTACAATTCAGACTTATCTAATAAACAGTTTTTAGATAAAGTTAGTTTGTTTAATAAAAAAACTAATGTTTCTTTGAACAAATACTTTTATGACAAAAATGTCTGGAATAAGGAAGAAATTGAAAAGCGAGCTAATTATCTAGCTGATCTGGCTATTGAAATTTGGTCAAGATAAAATAACTAAAGATGTGCGAAACGTTTAGGCATCAAATAAGGCTGAAATGCCTGAAATAATTGCCTAGTCAGGTCTTCAGTGATCAAACGGCAGCCAATGGAAACCTAGAATCATCCGTAGTTAACTTGACCTTGAGTCAACTACAATGATATATAGACAGCCAATGAATGTCAGGCTGTATCCTTAACAAGGGAACAGTCAAACGAGGAGCCGTATGAGGTAAAACTCTCATGTACGGTTCTGGATGGGAGGGGATGGAGGCGACTCTATTCTCGACCCCTAATAAAATAGCAGCGGAGCGATCAAAATTGAGGCAGCGGTTACAATTAAAATTATCAATTGGGCGGGGGGCTGCCCTCCTAATCGGTTTGCTGGGATTAACGGCCTGTCAACCTCCCGATCCGCCGAAAATTTCGCCGACAGAATCGCCTAAAATCGAGGAAACTGGCCGCTTAATTCTCAATAATGCCACGTTAGAACAGGCTAACTCATCGGGACAACCCCTCTGGAAAATTCAGGTCAAAAAAGCTACCTACACCCAAGACCAAAAAATTGCCCGTCTGGAAAATATCAAGGGTAATATCTATCAAGATGGGAAAGTAGTTTTACAGGTTAGTGCTGACCGCGGTGAAGTTTACAAGGAAGGCCAGGAAATTCTCCTCAAAGATAATATTGTGGCTGTAGATCCCCGCAATAAAGCCATTATTAACGCGCCGGAATTGCGTTGGCTACCCAAGGAAGGTATTTTAATCTCCTCCAAAGGGATCAAAGGTAGTCATCTACAACTAGAAGCTAAGGCGCGCCAAGGACGCTACGACACGCGCCAAGAAAAACTAGAATTACAAGGTCAAGTGGTGGCTACCGCTAAGGAATCTCGTGTCGTCCTGCAAACCGAGCGCCTGTACTGGGAAATTCCTCAACAAGTCATTAGTACCGATCAAAAAGTCGCTTTTGATCGCTATATTGATAAAACTATTATCGATCGCCTGACTGCTATCGGCGGTCGTTGGGAAAGAAAAAATAATCAGGTTATCCTGCAAGAAAACCTCGAATATCGCTCTTTAGAACCACCTTTACAGATTTCTGGTTCTCAGGCAATTTGGAACTATCAAAATCGTACCCTAACTTCCGATCGCCCCACGGAAATTTTTCAATATCAAGATCAAATCACTATTACTGGTAATCGTGTGGTGGTGGAATTAGGCAATCGTATCGCTTATCTCAAGGATGGGGTTAAGGGAATTAATCAGAAAACTGGGGCGCAATTGTATAGTCAGATCTTAACTTGGAAAATGTCGGAAAAAATTGTCGAGGCCGAGGGGAATATTATCTATGAACAACAGGAACCAAAA
>NZ_JADBUN010000098.1:0-2925 GCF_020245625.1 Microcystis sp. M049S2
CTTCTAGGTTGTGTGTGATAAGTTTAACTTACATAGGATTGATCGATCTTTGTGTCCTTTGTGTCTTTGTGGTTCGTTCCACCCCCTCTCTAGGAGGAATGTATCTTAGAATACATTTTACCCACCAAATCCAAGAGAGCCAAAAAACTCCGTTAGAATACGGGAAGCCGTTTACAAAACGATACAAAATCATGACCGTTGCTTACCCTCGTAAATTCAAGAAGACGATGAGCGCTCGCGACATCATGAAGCGTGTCATTAGCGATCGCGAAATTCATCTTGTCACCCTCAACCGTTACCGCTACAACGAACAACGTAGCTGTAAAGACCTGACCGAACTGATCGAAACCCTAGACGGACAACCGAAAGAACTGATCCAGGAGCTTTCCCGTCACGTCGCCGATGAGGCCCGCCATGCTTACTGGTTAACCGATTTATTAATCGAATTGGGGGCCGATGTGGGGAAACCGCCGGGGTTGTCCTATATTGATGAATTTGAACGTCTTCTCGATCAAGATCAATTCCAAGGCGAAGAACAAAGGGAAGATGGACTGATTGCGGCCCTAGCGGCAATTAACGTCACGGAAAAACGGGGATGCGAATACTTTGCCGCCCATATTTATGCCCTCAAAGCAGGGGAACAAACCCCGGAAAATCTGAAAATTCAGGAAACGATCGCCAAAATCTTTCCCGAAGAAGCGGGCCATGTGCGTTGGGGTAATCGTTGGTTAGCCAAAATTGCTCAAAAAAGCCCCGAACATCGGCAAAAAGTCGAAAAAGCTAAGGCCAAATACTCAGCGATCGAACAGGCCGCCTATGAATCGGGTATGGATATCACCCTGGGGGCAGAATTGCGCCGCTTCGGTCATTTAATGGAAATCGCCGCCACTATGCCACTCTGGGAACGTCCTCAATATCTGATGGAACGTTTACCCCAAACCCTTCTCGACCCGAAATTGCAATTATTCCGGGTAGAAGCGGCTCAAAAAGCCTGGAATCGTGATCCACAAATGTTTATGGAACGCTTTTTACCGATGTTTTTTAATGCGGACGGCAATATCGGCAAAAAAGAGAAAGTCAACTAATTTAATCTTGATTTTCAGGGGTAATCATTCAGCGATCGCCGAAGAAATGTTCAGCGAGGATCGAGAAAATCAGCTATTGTTTTAAATAGGGGTGAGTTCTCGGCTTTGGAGCCAGAGAAACACCACTTTTTTACTGTTTATTTTGACTTTTCTTTTTTAGATTATGCGTCTTTTAGCTGCCTTCGATCGCTATCCCGATAGTGTATCGTTAACCCTAGAACCAGTAGCCACCGACTCGCAAAAATTTGATTTATATTTAACTTTACACCTACAAGCTCAAATTCAATCTCTCCTCGGCGGGGAAATCAAATGGGGGCTAAAAGGAGGAAAATTAGATTTTGTTTTAGTTAATTGTCACCTAACACCAAATCCTCTTTCTAGTCAAGAGTTATACATAAATCGTATTAATAATCATCAATGGCGGTTATCTTTCAAAAGTCCTCAGTCAATATTTACAGGAGCGATCGAAAGGATTAACCTAGGAACCGTCAGTGTGGAGGAAGAACCTTATCATCTGACGGTGCAATTTTCGCTGACAGCTGCGGATATCTGTATCACGGAAACATCGGGATTATGGAAACACGATCTAAGTCCCAATAAACATAGTATTTTAGAGCGAAAGTTAGCATTTTTCCTAATGGAAAATCAATTTGATGCTTTTTTAAGTCGTATTTCTTTGGGTTCATCGCAGGTGGAATTAGATAATGTTCTAGTTGAACCGCAACCGGCAGCATCAGAAAATTTAGAGAAATTGCAGACACAAATCGAGGGAATTTATGCTGCTGTTAGTGATGATTTTCTGGAATTAGCCCAATTAGCTGAACTGGATACCCTAACAGATTTTACCGGGGCAAATCTCCTGGCAGCGGAATTAAGTGGCATATCTTTAGGTATGGCTAATCTCTATCAAGCTAATCTGCGGGGGGCCAATTTAACCGATGCTGATTTAAGCGAAATTAATGGCAGTCATGCTAATTTTAAGGGAGCGGATTTAAGCGGAGCCTTATTAGCTAATGCCGATTTAAGTTATGCTGATTTTTACCGTTCTAGTTTGGCTTTAGCTAATTTAATTGGCTCCAATTTAGAAGGAGCTAATTTGGTTGAAGTCAACATCACTCAAGCGAATTTTAGCGGGGCAAAAGTGAAGGGGGCAAAGTTTGCCGATAACGTGGGTATGACCGAGGAATTGCGGGAAAATTTACGCTTGCGCGGAGCTTTCTGCGATTAATCAACTATGATACTAAATCCGTTGAGTATAGGCTACATATCAAGACAGGCAAAAGGCAAGAGGCAAAAGGCAAAGGGGAGAATAAATAATCAGTTTTTAATAACCGGATTTAGTATGGGGCCTCTAGATGACACCAAATCCCCTCACCGCTGACGGAAAACAGTGTCATCTAATCAAAAAAGAAGATTAGAGATTTTCCTCGGCATCTATGCCCAATTCCCGCAGTTTAGCCGCTAATTTCGCCGCTTTTTGCTTTTCTTGCTCGACTTGGTTTTCTGCCTCTAAAACCCGGTTTTCTGCCTCCACAGCCCGATTTTCTGCCTCTAAAACCCGATTTTCTGCCTGTTGTGCCGCTTCTGCGGGAGTGGGGACTAATTCCCCTTCGGGGGTAAAATAGCGCAATTTATTGGCAGATAAACCCAAATATAAGCCTAATTGTTGACTCCAGAGCCGTCCCTGAGCATTGGGGGTAATCGGTTGATATTGACCGCTAATTAGGGTAAATCCTTCAAATTCTAGGCTTTCTGGGTCAAACCAAAAATAATCGGGAGTGCGAAATATATCTTGATAAATTTGTTTTTTCTCCTCTCGGTCAACTTTGGCGGTACTATC
>NZ_JADBUN010000099.1:0-8333 GCF_020245625.1 Microcystis sp. M049S2
AAAGTACCAGATATGGGAGTGATCGGGGGGAAAATTCAGGGACTTTTTCCCTGAAAATTAGGTAATTGACCCCTTCAAAATCGGTAAAACCCTACACCCCACACCCCACACCCCACACCCTGCCCCCAAGAAAAACTTTTTCAGCAAACCCTATATAGCAATTCTCTTGCTGAGATTAGGGATTATTGTCGATAAAAAAACTTCTAAATCCCACGGCTAGTAAGGAACCACTTAGGACAGTTATCAATGTCCAAATTTGATTTTTTTGGGTTCCTTCGACTTTCTCTAAGCGTTTATTCATGTCATCAAATTTACTATCAAGAGTTTTAATATCACCTTTAACTTCCGTGAGTTCAATCTTTAAATCGGTAGTATCTTTTTGAACAGTTTTGACATCAGCTTTCATTTCCGCTTGTCCATTCTCGATCACCTTCAATCGATTGTCAACCTCAATCAGTCGAGTTTCCATGGTAGTGAGTCGAGTTTCCATGGTAGTGAGTCGAGTTTCCATGGTAGTGAGTCGATTGTCGATTTCGTTGAATCGATGTTCGATTATCTTCTGTCCATTGAGGATTAAATCTTCTAGTCTTTTTAAATCATTATCGGTAGTAGTGGTGGTGGTCATTGATTAAACTCCTATAATTTCAATTCGCTCTTAAGTAGGTAGGCGTTAAAAGTTGTCAGATCCCCCCGCCTATCGGCACCCCCCTTATCAAGGGGGGCAGGGGGGATCGAACCTAAAATCCATTTTTAATTTAATTATAACCAGCTACTTATCTTTAATTATTACAGCCTTTCTTATAAACATGAAGTATAACCTAATAACGCGCACGAAGTGGTCTCCCCAGTTCCCCACTTCCCCACTTCCCCACTTCCCCTATACCTTTTCAACAGGATTTATTATTAGCTATAGATTTGGTGCTTGAGCAAATATGTTCAGCGAGGATCACTCCCGTTAGAGTGAGATAAGATTAACTCTTATTCCTCACCCTAACTGCTAGGAAAAACCAGCAATTAAATTACGCACCTTGCCGTAATTTATCCAAAACCGATCGATCTTCTAGAGTAGAAGTATCACCAGAAATCTCTTGACCTGATGCTAAAGTTCGCAAGAGACGACGCATAATTTTACCCGATCGCGTTTTGGGCAGTACATCGGTAAAACGGATTTCTCCCGGTCGAGCAATAATGCCAATTTCCTTGACAACGTGGTCTTTTAATGCTTGCGCTAACTCCGGACTCGCTTCATAATGCCCCTCGAGAGTCACAAAAGCATAGACTTCTTCCCCTTTAATTTCATCCGGTCGTCCCACCACAGCCGCCTCTGCTACCGCAGGATGGGATACTAAAGCTGATTCGATCTCCATTGTCCCTAAACGGTGGCCAGAAACGCTCATCACGTCATCAACGCGCCCCATTACCCAGAAATAACCGTCTTCGTCCTGACGGCTACCATCCCCAGCAAAATAGAGATATTGGCCATCTTTGGGGGCGATATGTTCCCAGTAGGTATTGCGGAAGCGATCGGGATTTTTATAAACTGTTCGCATCATACCGGGCCAGGGATGTTTGACCACCAGATAACCCCCCTCATTCGCTTGGGCGGGATTACCGTCTAAGTCCACCACTTCGGCCATAATACCGGGGAAAGGTAGGGTTGCTGACCCCGGTTTGGTGGCAATTGCCCCGGGTAGGGGAGTAATCATGATCCCCCCGGTTTCCGTTTGCCACCAAGTATCGACAATCGGACATTTTTCTTTACCGATAACCCGGTGATACCACATCCACGCTTCCGGGTTAATCGGTTCTCCCACGGTTCCCAGTAAGCGCAAAGAGGATAAATCCCGGCTATTGGGGATGTCTTCACCCATTTTGATAAAAGCGCGGATAGCAGTGGGGGCAGTATAAAAGATATTAACGCGATATTTCTCGATTACATCCCAAAAACAGCCTAAATTAGAGGGACGGGGAACCCCTTCGTACATTACCGTGGTGGCACCATTGGAAAGCGGTCCGTAAACGATATAACTATGGCCGGTAATCCAACCCACATCGGCAGTACACCAGTAAACATCGGTGTCTTTCAGGTCAAAAATCCATTTGCAGGTGACATGGGTGTAGAGATTATAACCGCCGGTGGTGTGGACGACTCCTTTCGGTTTGCCGGTGGAACCACTGGTATAGAGGATAAATAACATATCTTCGCTATCCATGGGTTCGGCCGGACAGTTAGCAGATACCTGTTTTTGTAGATCATGCCACCAGTAATCGCGATCGGCAACCATATTGATGGGTTCCTTGCTGCGCTGGACAACGAGAACTTTTTCCACACTGGGGGCGCTATTATCGGCTAGAGCCAGATCCACCTGTTCCTTGAGGGCAACGACTTTATCCTTGCGGAAACCACCATCGGCAGTGATTACCACCTTAGCGGCCGCATCATTAAGACGATCGCGCAAAGCATCGGCACTAAATCCCCCAAAAACTACACTGTGGGGCGCACCAATTCTGGCACAGGCTAACATGGCGATGGCTGCCTCGGGAATCATCGGCATATAAATTCCGACCACATCGCCTTTTTTAACGCCTAATTCCTTTAAAGCGTTGGCAAATTGACACACTTCTCGGTGTAGCTGTTCGTAGGTAATGGTGCGGCTGTCCCCCGGTTCTCCTTCCCAGATGATGGCGGCTTTATTGCGTCTCCAGGTGGTGAGATGTCTGTCAATACAGTTGTAACAAATATTAATCTTGCCGTTGACGAACCATTTAGCAAAGGGGGGCTGCCAGTCAAGAGTCTCTGACCATTTTTCAAACCAATATAGTTCTTTTTCGGCTAATTGGGCCCAAAAAGCCGAGGGATCGGCCTTGGCTTTGGCGTAGAGTTGCTGGTATTCTTCAAAGCTTTTAATGGTGGCATTCTGGGCAAATTCGGCACTGGGAGGAAACAGCCGATTTTCCTGTAGGATCGATTCGATCGCTATTTCTGTCATACTGGCAAACGAAATAAATTATCTTGCGATCCAGATTACCTTTTTCGGTTCCCCCCGTAACCTTGGCAAGCAATTCTTTAAGGCTATTTTAGGATTACTCGATCCCTGACTAGCGATCGCCATTTTGCCCCAAGTGTTACAGAGTTTAAAGTTATGTCACCGATCAAGCGATGAACAGATCGCTGTAAGGTAAACTAACCGATAAACCCGAAATTTAACATGGAGAACACTCGGTAAGGAGTCATAATTCAATGTCTCATAGCGTTAAAATTTACGATACCTGTATCGGTTGCACCCAATGCGTTCGGGCTTGTCCCCTCGACGTGCTGGAAATGGTCCCCTGGGATGGCTGTAAAGCTGCCCAGATTGCCTCTTCCCCCCGCACGGAAGATTGTGTTGGTTGCAAACGTTGCGAAACCGCTTGTCCGACGGATTTCTTAAGCATTCGGGTTTATCTCGGAGCAGAAACCACCCGCAGCATGGGTCTAGCCTACTAGGCCCGGCAATCATTCTGTGTTTATCATTTAGCGAAAACTAATCTTGTTAAGAGGACTAACCAGTCCTCTTTTTTCGTTATACTCCCGTCGCTAGTGAAGATTTTAGTTAGGTAATTCTCCAAAAAGTTGACGATATTTTTGCAGTTTTGCCTCCATTTCTACTAACTGCTGATTGGCCTGTTCAGCCCGTTGGCGTTCATTTTCAGCCCGTTGGCGTTCATTTTCAGCCCGTTGCTTTTCCTGCTCCAGTAGTTGATTAATTTCGCTGTAGGACGAGAATTGAGTACCATCAGGACGATAAATTTTTAACTCGTCGGTTAAGTCAAACCGAATGCCTAAACGGGGACTCACCCAATTATTAACCTCACTAACACTGTCTAAACTGTCACCAATTCGCTGCCAAGCTTCTAGACTATTATCATCGGGATCATAGACGTAGTATTCTTGGACTCCATAGCGATCATAAAATAGCAATTTTTTGGCCATTTCGATGGAGGTATTACTGGGAGAAAGAATCTCAAAGACGACTTGAGGAGCAAGATTATCTTCTTGCCATTGTTTGTAGGAACCTCGATCGCCTTTCGGTCTGCCCAATACTACCATCGTATCAGGAGCGGCGGCAATTTTCGGCTGGCCTTGCACGGGATACCACAACAGATCCCCCGCTACAAATACCTGGGGATCATCGATATATAACCAGTCGAGATTCTGCTTAATCGTTACTATCCAGTGAAATTGTTTAGTATTATCTGCCATCGGTTTACCGTCGCTCTCAGGATAGATAATCTCGTTTTTGTTAACTTGACTAACCATGGGGAATACCTGCCGAACTCATTGGGCTATTTTTATTATATAATAAGTTTGAACTAAGTAAGGAAAAGACCGATCTTGATTTTAGAACTAGAGCAAGTAAATTTAGCTATCCGACGGGGTAGTGCTTATCTGTTAGAAGATATTACTTTTAGCATCAAGCAAGGAGAAAAGTTAGCTATTGTCGGAGCATCTGGGGCAGGAAAAACGACTCTTTTGCGATTGTTAAATCGTTTGCAAGAACCAAGCACGGGAAATATTTATTTTCAGGGTAAATCGATTCAGGAAATACCAGTTATTTCCCTGCGACAACAGATAGTTTTATTGCTACAAGAGTCGAAGTTATTAGGGATGACTGTTCGAGATGCTCTCGCTTATCCTCTGCAATTAAAAAAACTTAACCCTGCTGAAATTAATCAGAGAATTGACCATTGGACATCCCTATTAAAAATTCCCGAACAGTGGTTTGAGCGCGGGGAGTTAGAATTATCTTTAGGACAAAGACAATTAGTGGCAATTACCAGAGCTTTGCTGTTAGAACCGAGCATACTGTTATTAGATGAACCCACCTCTGCTTTAGATACAGGCACGGCCAGCAGGTTATTAGAAGTATTAAATAATCAAAGGTCAATGACAATAATTATGGTTAATCATCAACTGGATTTTTTAGAAGAATTTGCCGAGCGGGTCATTTATCTAGAAGCGGGAAAAATTGGTTCAGATTGCCTTGCTAATCAATTAGATTGGTTAGGGTTAAAAACTCAGTTAATTGATTTAGAAAAATCTCGACAAAGTGACAACTGGTAAGATTAACTTAAAATTGGTGCGCCCTCCTGAAAAACTAATAATTCTCCTGCATTAATCGCTGTCCAAACTTCATTATCAGTTAAGGGAGTAGTGGCAATAATTGCCACTTGATCGCCCGGACGAGCTAAAGCTTTAAAATCAACGCTCACATCTTCATCAATTAAATGAGCAGCGGCAAAAGGATATTGACGGATTATATAGCTTAATTTTGTCGAACAATGGGCAAAAAAATGTTCACCATCGGATAAAAGATAATTAAAAATTCCTTGACAAGCGATAGAATTTGTGATAGTTTTTAGGACTTGATAGAGTTGTTGTAGGGAAGGTTTGCCCTGGGGAAAAGTCTCTCGCAGGGTATTAAGAATTAAACAAAAAGCTCTTTCCGAATCCGTCTCCCCAACTGGTTGATAAAAATCTCCCGCAGCCGGTGAGAAATTTTCTAAATTACCATTATGGGCAAAAACCCAATATTTCCCCCACAATTCCCGCCGAAAAGGATGACAGTTTTCTAGTTTAATTTCTCCTTGGGTGGCTTTGCGAATATGGGCGATAACATTGGTAGAATGGATGGGATAGTTTTTAATTAATTCCGCAATCGGAGAAGCGATCGAGGGTTTAACATCAATAAAAGTTCGACAACCTAAACCCTCAAAAAAAGCAATTCCCCAACCGTCTCGATGTTCGTCGGTTTTCCCTCCCCGCGCACAAAATCCCTCAAAGGAAAAACAGATATCCGTGGGGACATTACAATTCATGCCTAGAAGTTGACACATAGTTGCTTGAGTTTGAACTGAACATCAGATGCTGGCAAAATTACTTACTGCCAGCAGTCGTGACAGGAGACAGGAGAATTTTTTTCAGCTGCCTCTTGCCTATCCTAGCTAAGAAATTAATCTGGCACTACTGCTAATTAGGGTTTACTGAAAAAGTTTCTTGGTGGGTGTTGGGTTTTACCGATTTTCAGAAGGTTTTTAGATTTATTCAGTAAACCCTAATTAAATCAACCTCTGAAAGACAAAAAAGGCAAAAAACCAAATTTATAGCGATAAAATGACAATTTTTTGCCTAAAAAGGTCATGTATTTGCTGTTATTGCCTTTTATCTCCCTGCATCCCTGTTTTAACTCCCATGAATCTGAATCGGGCGATCAAGATTAATTTTTTTGCCTGCTTATTGGATAAAATGGGAAATCAGGCCATCTAATCAAATCTGTATCCTTAAGGCTATGACAATTATTTCTCGATCGATCCCCCAATCACCCACTAAATCCTCGTCTATCGGCGGCTGGCGCGGTTTGATCGAAGAATATCGCCAATTTCTGCCCGTAAGCAGTAAAACCCCTGTAATTACCCTCCTAGAAGGCAATACACCCCTGATCCCCGCCCCCTATCTCTCAGCACAAATCGGGCGCGATGTCAAGGTTTTTGTCAAATATGATGGCTTAAATCCCACCGGCAGCTTTAAAGACCGAGGCATGACCATGGCCATCTCGAAAGCTAAAGAAGAAGGGGCAAAAGCGGTGATTTGTGCCAGTACTGGCAACACCTCGGCCGCGGCGGCAGCCTATGCAAGAAGGGCCGGGATGCGGGCCTTTGTGATTATCCCCGACGGTTATGTGGCCTTAGGAAAATTAGCCCAGGCTTTATTGTACGGAGCGGAAGTCATCGCTATTAATGGCAACTTCGATGATGCCCTCAAGATTGTCCGCCAACTATCAGAAAATTATCCCGTAACTTTAGTCAATTCCGTCAATCCCTACCGCTTAGAGGGTCAAAAAACCGCCGCTTTCGAGATTGTCGATGTCTTGGGTAATGCCCCCGACTGGTTATGTATTCCCGTGGGTAATGCGGGCAATATTAGCGCCTATTGGATGGGATTCTGTCAGTATCACCAGATAGGTAAATGTGACCGACTGCCCAAGATGATGGGTTTTCAGGCCGCCGGGGCTGCCCCTTTTATCTCCAAACAACCGGTTGACCATCCCGAAACCCTAGCTACGGCTATCCGTATCGGCAACCCCGCTAACTGGGAAAAAGCCTGGGCTGCTAGTCACGCTAGTCAAGGGCAATTTCACGCAGTCAGCGATGAGGAAATATTGGCAGCCTATCGGATTTTAGGGGGCCAAGAGGGGGTTTTCTGTGAACCAGCCAGCGCCGCTTCTGTGGCAGGATTATTAAAAGTGCATCAACAGGTTCCCGATGGGGCCACCGTGGTGTGTGTTTTAACCGGAAATGGCCTAAAAGACCCGGATTCGGCGGTAAAACACAGCAATAATCAACTAAAATCTGGGATTGCTCCCGAATTAACCCAAGTGGCTCAAATTATGGGCTTCTAAGCTAACGTTAATTCGGGTTAAGCAGTGCTTCTATAAAACTCCCTTAGAACTGGGAATTATACCGGCGCGACGGGGATCGATCGCTATGGCCCCACTCATCGCCCGGGCAAAAGCTTTAAAAGTAGCCTCAATAATATGATGGGAATTAATCCCGTCTAATTGGCGAATATGTAGGGTCATTTGACTGTGATTGACCAAAGCAACGAAAAATTCCCGCACTAGCTGAGTATCGTAGGTTCCCACTCTTTGGGTGGGAATTTCTAGACCATAACTGAGGTGGGGGCGACCGGAAAAATCGAGGGCAACTTGCACTAAAGCTTCATCGAGAGGGGCGACAAAATGCCCGAAACGGACGATCCCTTTTTTGTCTCCCAAAGCTTGCAGTAAAGCTTGTCCGAGGGTGATTCCCACGTCTTCATTGGTGTGATGGTCATCAATTTCTAGATCTCCAGTGGCACGCACATCGAGATCGATCGCGGCGTGGGAAGCGATTTGCTGCAACATATGATCAAGAAAAGGAATTCCTGTCTGGGCGCGACAATTGCCGCTACCATCAAGATCGATCGTCACCTGTACATCGGTTTCTTTGGTAGTACGACTAACCGAGGCGCGACGGCAAGGTGAGACAAAAGAATCGGGGATCTGGGAAGTGGAAATCATTGAAGTAAAAATAAGTAGGTAGCCGTTAAAAATTATCAGATGCCCCCTTATCAAGGGGGGACTAAGGGGGGATCGGCACCCCCTTATCAAGGGGGCTGTCCTTTAGTCACATCTTTCTTAACATTTCAAACCTTTGTAGCACAAGGCTTTCAAGACTCGGTTAACAATTTGTAATATTCCTTGTTGACACCCTTACTGACAAAGAAAAAACTGAAATCAAGTCAGGATAAGGGT